>JAFGRQ010000039.1 GCA_016935155.1 Candidatus Woesearchaeota archaeon | reverse complement strand
CTCGGTGCTTTGTGTTTTTCTATCTCTTTGTAAGATGAATGAACTTGGATGAGATTTCTTCCTTGTTTTTGATTTAATTTAGAACAAGAACTCGTTAATATTTTACTGTCTTCGGATAAGTTTATTGATTTTGTCTCAGTTAGTTCTATTACTTTTTTTGCAAGATCTTTTATGCTGTTTGCTGAATTTGCACGATACCAATTCAAACCGAAATAACCACCATAAGTTCCAGAACTTTCTTCAATCACATAATTCTTTTTTCTTCCTGCACACTCAACATAAATGTTGCCGAGAACCATTTTCTTCAGTTTCTCTTAACAACTTTCAAAACGTCTGCTGCTGTCCATAGCATGTCGAATTGTGCTTGCAAAGCTTTAGCGAAGAATGGTGTGTTTATCCATACACCAGAATCGTAAGTTGGATGAACTTCTGCGTCATCAAGCAGCATGAAAGTTACTTCTTTTCCATCAACGATGCAGTATCTTGCATTTATATTTGGAACATTTTTAACTTCTGCAGAATCTTTCAATGAAACAACAATTGAGGCTGTGCTTTCATCAAGAGGTGCTGCGATTCTTATTGAAACTCCTTTTTCAGCAAGTTTCTTGAAAACAACTTTGAAAATATCAGATTTTCTTATTAAACCATCTTTGGTTGTAAAAATTGAGATTGATTTTGTTGCCAGCTTCATCATAGCTTCCAAATGATTGTATAAATTATTTCTTCCTTTGATTATTCCTGTCAAATCAAAAGGTTCAACAAGTTCTACTCCATTTTTATGAAGCAATTTTAATTCATCTAGCAAAGGAGAATCTTTTAATTCATCCAATGAACTTAATGCGACATTTGTATCGTCTTCTATTTTCTTTTTAACTCTGTTAACAATTTCTTCTGGTGGAACTGCAATGTATTTTATTGGCTTGCCTAATTTCATTATAATGAAGCCTTTCTTTTCTAGTGATTCTAAAACATCATATGATCTTGAACGAGGTACATTGGCAATATCTGAGAGCTCTCCTGCTGTTGAAACTCCTCTAGAAAGAAGTGCTGTCCATAGTTTACTTTCGTATGTATTGAGGCCGAATTCTTTTAGTTTCTTCAAAAAATCTTTCTTTACAATCATTTTGTTTCCTCGCTAGCGCTTGTCTATACCCCAAGGAAACCGCCTCTATGTCCAGTTTCTATCGCTCCAACATTAAACTAATATATAAACCTTTTCATTTATTTGCTACTAACGAATAGCAAAAACGCACATCAGTGCCTACCCCTTTATTTCGCATGGAAATGCCTTACGAAGCTTTCTTATGCTGTTATTTAACATTCTCAGCTCCATAGATTCTTTCTTATTTTTCTATTCTGAAAACAAATTATTATATTATTATATTATTTTCTATATAGAAAACATATATAATATAATGAAACAAAAAATAAACAAGCAAAGAAATCGATTTTTGTTAATTTTTATTTAAACAAACTGAACTAAAACCAATCAAACCACAACAAAAAACGATGCAGTCAATTCTCCACAGGAAATGAGGGGGTGAGTTACTATATTCTAAACTATATGTTAGATAGCAATACAGCCCTTCTTCTATCAAAATAACAAATTTTATATACCTTCATTTCGAATGGAGGTTTGAAGGGGTATGAAAGACAACAAATTAAAGGGATTTTTTGAGAATTTTTTAAAGAAGGATTTTCTATTTCATGACAAGTTAGTTTTACAAGCAAACTACGATCCTGACTCAATTCCGCACAGAGATGAGCAAATAGAGCAAATAGCAAATATTTTGGGTTCTGCTTTGCTCTATCAAAAACCATCAAATTTGTTTATTTATGGAAAAACAGGAACGGGAAAAACATTGACCGTAAAACACGTTACAAATAATCTTACATCCATGGCAAAAGAAAAAAATATTGATTTGCTCGTTTTATATGTAAATTGCAAGTTAAAGAAAGTAGCAGATACAGAATACAGATTAATTGCAGAATTAATAAGAACAATGGGAGGAGAAGTTCCGAGCACCGGGCTTCCAACGGAAGAAGTTTACAAAATTTTCACACATTTTGTTGATAATAAAAAACAACTTGTTATTTTAGTTCTTGATGAGGTTGACCAGTTAATAGGAAAGATAGGAGATGAAATCCTATATTCTTTAACAAGGATGAATTCAGAGCTGAAGAATGCACAGGTGTCTTTGATTGGAATTTCAAATAATCTGGTATTTACTGACAACCTTGATCCAAGAGTAAAGAGTTCACTAAGTGAAGAAGAAATAAATTTTCCGCCGTATAACGCTCTGCAGCTGCAGGATATCTTAAATCAAAGGGCGAAAGCAGCTTTCAAATCAAATACAATAGGAACGGGAGTAGTAGAAAAATGTGCAGCGTATGCGGCAAGAGAACACGGAGATGCGAGAAGGGCGCTCGAGCTTTTAAGGGTAGCTGGGGAAATTGCTGAAAGAAGCGACGAAAAAGTGCTGTCAATAAAACATATTGATGTTGCAGAAGACAAAATAGAGAAGGACAGAGTTTTGGATATTATTTCGACACAACCAAAACAGCATCAGACATTATTATATTCCATAATGAAATTAGCAGAAGTTGTCAATAAATCAGGAAATAGCGAAGATTCTTTATTTACGGGGGATATTTATGAGCTGTATAAGAAAGTCTGCTCAGATGTTCATTTAAGGCCCTTAACCCAAAGAAGAGTTTCGGACATAATTTCTGAGCTCGATATGCTAGGAATTATAAATGGCAAGGTAATTTCAAAAGGAAGGTACGGCAGAACAAGAAAGATTTCGCTTGCAATTCAGAATAATACAAAAACCAAGGCCCAGGAACTTTTGGAAAAAAGCTTTGGTTTTAACAAATAGGCGAGACCGCAAATTCATGTACATGGTACAAAAAAGCGGTTTTTACCCAAAATGGATTTAGACGCAAAAAAGAGGAATTTTGTAGAACTTCTGCTTGAGAGAAATATTTTGATTGAACCCGATTTTCTTGAGAAACTCAATGAAGAAAAGGACCCAGCAAAAATATCAGAAATAATAAATGTCAAACTACGCGGCCAAAAAACCGAGGCCGAAGAAAATTCAAAAGAAACGGCAGAAAAAGCCACCCTTTATTCAAAAGACGAGTCAAAAGACGGAAAAGTAAAAGTTCTTTTTTCATATTCTTCACAGCCAAAAAAGAATACAGCCCAGGATTTCATAAACTTGTTTAATTACAGATATAATTCAATAAAAAAAATACTTCAGCAGAGAGTTCAGCTGGAGAGTGTAATTTCAATATCAAAGCTGAAAATGAAATCGCAAAAGGACCAGGCTTCTGTAATAGGGATGGTTTATGGAAAAGAAGAAACAAAAAACGGCGTCATGCTGACAATAGAAGACCCGACAGGTACAATAAAAGTGTTCTTCAGCAAAAACAAACAGGAATTATTTATGAGAGCGGGAGACATAGTCATGGATGAGGTAATCGGAATCTCAGGGTCGCTGGGAAAAAACATAATTTTTGCAAATGATTTATTTTTTCCGGAAATTCCCGTAACGAAAGAGGCAAAAAAATCACCAATAGAAGAATATGCTGTTGTTGCGCCGGACTGGCATGTCGGCTCAAAGCAATTTCTGGAAGACGAACTTCTAAAATTTATCAATTGGCTGAATGGCAGCGCAGGGAATGAAAAACAAAGAGAGGTTGCCTCAAAAGTAAAATACTTATTTCTTGCCGGAGATTTAGTCGATGGAATTTCAAATCATCCGACACAAAGAAAAGATTTGTCATTATTTACATTTAAAGAGCAGTACAAAAAAGCATCAGAATATGTAAAGATGATTCGCGAAGACATAAAAATTATCATTTGTCCCGGAAATCACGACATAGTTCATCTTGCAGAACCGCAGCCGCCGCTTCCAAAAGAGTACTGCCCAGATTTATATGACTTGCCGAATGTAATCCTTGTAAGCAACCCAGCGGTTGTTAATATTGGAGAGACAGAAAATTTTCCAGGATTTGATGTTTTGATTTATCATGGATATTCTTATAATTATTATGCTGACAAGATTGAAAGTATAAGGATAAAAAAACCGACAGTCAGCGACAGGGTCGATTTGGTAATGAGGCTTCTTCTTCAGAAAAGACACTTGGCTCCAACATATGATGCAAATCCCCACCTAATAACAGAGCAAGACCACATGATAATTGACAGAATTCCGGACATTTTCATTTCAGGGGATGTTCACAAGTCAGGAGTTTTTTTGTACAAAAACGTCATAACTGGAATAATAGGAAGCTGTTTCCAGTCAAAAACAGATTTTCAGGAAAAAGTCGGACACACGCCAGATCCCGGAAGAATCCCCCTCATTAATTTAAAAACAAGAGAAGTAAAGATTCTAAATTTCGCATCACAAGAGGAAAAGCAATGAAAAATAACGATTTTCCAGAATGCAGCGAATCAATGTCAAAATATTTTGATAACCTGAACAACAAAACAAATGAAGCTTATGAAATTGCAAGGAAAGCAAGAATAAAAGGATTTGATCCAGAAGATAAGGTGGACATTCCTCTTGCAAGAAATCTCGCTGAGCGTGTAGAGGGATTAATTTCTGCAGTTGCTCCGCAGCTTGTTGGAAAAGGAGTTCCGCAAAGAATCCATGAATTAGAAAAAAAATTCAAGCCACTATCATGGGAGGTTGCCTTATTGATTGCAGAAGAAGTTGCAATGGAAAAATTCTGCAAATTTAACGACAAAAGAGAGGCAATGGAAGTGGGTATCAGAACAGGATTTGCATATCACACTGTTGGAATTGTTTCTGCTCCTCTCGAAGGGTTTATTGAACTGCTTATCAAAAAAAGAAGAGATGGAAAAGAATATTTGGCGATGAGTTATGCCGGACCGATTAGAGCGGCAGGGGGAACCGCAGCGGCATTTTCAATAGTTCTGGCAGATTATATAAGAAAAGTAATGGGTTATGAACCATATGATCCAGATGAAAAAGAAGTGAACCGTTTTTTTGCAGAACTTGAAGACTATCATGAAAGAGTTACCAATCTTCAGTATAGGCCGAGTGAAAAAGAAGCAAAATTCCTCGCGCAAAACCTCCCCGTTGAAATAACCGGAGATCCAACAGAAAAACTAGATGTCAGCAACTACAAGGACCTTCCTAGAATTCCAACAAACAAAATAAGAGGAGGAATGGCTCTTGTTTTGTCGATGGTTGCTCTGAAAGCTCCAAAAATCTGGAAGGAACTTCAAAAATGGGGCCAAAAATTCGGAATAAACTGGGCATTTCTCGAAGATTTTCTAAAAATACAAAAAGAAGCAAAATCAGGAAAAAAAGAAAAACAAGATGAAACTGATGCAAAGCCAAAAATCCTTCCAGATAATACATTCATCGTTGATTTGGTCGGAGGAAGACCAGTTTTAACACACCCCCTTGCTCATGGCGGATTCAGATTAAGATATGGAAGAAGCAGAATGGGCGGGTATTCAGCAGCATCAATTCACCCTGCAACCATGGCAGTTTTAGATGATTATGTAGCAATAGGAACACAGCTAAAAGTCGAAAGACCAGGAAAAGCAACAGCAATTACAGTTTGTGATTCAGTTGAAGGTCCGATTGTTCTATTGAAGAACGGAGATGTAGTTATGCTATCTGATGCGGGCGAGGCAAAAAGAATAAACGGCGAAGTTGATGAAATTCTTTATCTTGGGGACATCCTTTTCTCTTATGGGGATTTTCTTGATAGAAATCATCCGCTAGTCCCTTCTGGTTACTGCGAAGAGTGGCATGCCCAGGAGATTGAAAAAGCAATAGTAGACATGTTTGGAACTCTAGATACAGAAAAGGTTTCAGAATTCACAGGAGAACCGCAGGAGGATATTGATTACTTTTTAAAAAATCCGCTGTCAGCTGAAACGGCAGCGGCAACAGCAATCAACAGAGCCGAAAAATTGAATGTTCCTATGCATCCGAGATATACATACCATTGGCAGGCAATAAGCACAGAAAAATTGGCAGAACTTTGCGGCATTTTAGAAAAATCCCATATTGAAGTCTCTTCCGACCAAATTTCCAAGCTGATAATTCCAATAAAAACAGGAAGCAGTCAAAAAAGAAGCCTAGAATTAATTGGTCTGCCTCACAAAATGGCAACAGAAGATACAATTATCGAAGGAAATGATGCAGAAGCTTTTTTGAGGACCTTAGGAATAACTGCAAGGAATCACAGCAAAGAAAATATAACAAACTTAAAAAACACAGTAGTTGAAAATAAAAGTTTGCCTATTTTAGATCTTCTTGAAAAAATTTCAGGAATAAAAATCAGGGATAAATCTGGAACTTTTATCGGAGCCAGAATGGGGAGGCCAGAAAAAGCAAAAATGAGAAAATTGATAGGGGCCCCAAATGTTTTGTTTCCTGTCGGAGATGAGGGAGGAAGAATGAGGTCGTTCCAGTCTGTTTTATCGGCAGGAAAAGTAACGGCCGATTTTCCAATAAGATACTGTCAAAAATGCAGGAGAGACACAGTTTTCAATATCTGCGACCTTTGCGGCTCCAGAACCGAAAAAAGATATTTCTGTCCATTGTGCGGAATACAGCCGCAGGATAGCTGTCCAATACACGGAAAAGATGAAGAAGGAAAGTTAAGAAAAAATAAAACATATTTTAACACAGAAATTCCATTCAAAGAACTGTTCGAAAGAACCTTGAAAAAATTAGGGTTCGATACTGCTCCTGATTTAATTAAAGGAGTAAAGGGAACATCGAACAAAGACCACCTTCCAGAACATCTTGCAAAGGGAATTCTAAGAGCGCACCATAGCATCGCTGTCAACAAGGATGGAACAACAAGATATGATATGTCAGAAATTCCGATAACGCATTTTAAACCAAAAGAAATAGGCGTTTCAGCATCGACATTAAAGGAATTGGGATATGAAAAAGATTGTCATGGAAATGAAATAGAGAATGATGACCAAATACTTGAATTAAAACCGCAGGATGTAATTCTTCCGGCAGGAAAAGACACCCTGGATGCTCCAGCAACAGAAGTGATGCTGAATGTTGCGAAATTTGTCGATGATTTGTTGGTACGTTTCTACGAAACAAGACCCTTTTACAATGCAAACAAACCCGAAGATTTGATTGGCCAGCTTATTATTGGGCTGGCTCCCCACATCTCTGCAGGAATTATCGGAAGAATAATCGGATTTTCTCAGACGGCAGGAATGCTTTGCCACCCCCTTTATCATGCAGCAATGAGGAGAGATTGTGACGGAGATGAGTCCTGTGTAATGCTGCTGATGGATGCGCTTCTAAACTTTTCTAGGCAGTTCCTTCCCGATAATAGGGGAGGAAGAACAATGGATGCACCGCTGGTTTTGACAGCAATTCTGAATCCTGCTGAAGTAGATGACATGGTTCACAAGGTTGATATTGCATGGAAGTATCCTTTGCAGTTTTATGAAGCAGCGCAAAAAATTTCTCCATCTTCAAGTACAAAAATAGAAAGAATAGGAGATTTTCTCGGAACTCCCAAGCAATATGAGGGGATGGGATTTACTCATGACACATCTGACATAAATAAAGGGACACATTGTTCAGCATACAAGACATTGATTAACATGGAAGAAAAATTAAAAGGGCAAATGGAATTAGCAAGAAAAATAAGGGCGGTGAATACATCTGATGTTGCAAGATTAGTTATTGACAAGCATTTCATGAAAGATACGAGAGGTAATTTAAGAAAATTCTCTATGCAGAAATTTAGGTGCAGCAACTGCAATGAAAGCTACCGAAGACCGCCCCTTGTTGGAAGATGCACAAAATGCGGCGGGAGATTGATTTTCACAATTTCAGAAGGAACGATTGTAAAATATCTCGAACCATCAATAAGTCTGGCTGAAAATTACAACTGTGATGATTACATCAAAGACAGTTTGTATCTGATTAAGTTCAGATTAGATCAAATGTTTGGCCATGATAAAGAAAAGCAAATCGGGTTGGGGGCTTGGTTCGGATAACTTAAATCAAATCACTCGTTCCTTGATAATAAGGAATGTTTTTTATTTTTTTAATCATTTCCTCTGTAATTATTCCTTCTTCGATTGCAAGTCTTATCGACTGCTCTCCAACAATATTAACGCCATAAGCATTTCTTATCAAATCTCCGACCTCATCAATTGTCTTTAATTCTCCTTTGTAATAGTTAGAAGCCAAATCAAGCTGCAAGTCATTTTCTTCAAATTTCTGACCGAGAATATCTTTATCTACAACCGCAACGATGACCCCATTTTTGGTTTCGTGTGTTTTTACAATCATTTTGACTATGATTTATTCCTTAACAGTCTTCTTGGCACCGCATGCCTGACAGATGATAAATGTAAAGTTTCCTTCTTTCTTCAATTTTGTATCGGGTTTTTTGCATTCAGGGCAAATAACATACTTATTCACATATTCACCGATTTTTTCATTTATCTTTGATGCAGATATTTTTGTTCCAAGAACAAGAAAATTACCCTTTATTTCTCCCGGAGCAGCAAGCTCCTTCAAAAGAAATTTTACAACATGAGCCACAGGTCTTCTAAGTATTTCTATAATTTGATTTATGTTGCTTATTATCGTTTTGTTGCCTTGGATGTGGCCGACAACTTTTGGAATCTCGAACCGAGAAACCTCTGCAACAACTTCTGGTAGTTGCTCTATTCCCCTTTTGAGAAGCTCTTCGTAAGTCATTTTTATTCCTCAGTTGGAATATTATTTAAAAGCTTTGTTTCAACCCAGAAACCTTTAAATAAGCGGGTACAAATTTTAGATTTATGGTGCTTGAGACCCTCATTACTCCCTGGAAGGCCGAAAAGAGCCCCTGGGAAATGTTTTTCTATGGATTTTTATATACTTCAATAGCAATTTTCATTAGTTTGTGGATTTTCAGAGACTATGCCGGATTAGTTTCTGTTTTCATAACGGTGATGGCTTGCATTCCTTTATTGTATGGAACCTTCAAGATGGAGGAAGAAAAAATAAGCTATTTTGAGTCAGAAAGTTCTTTGCTGAAGGAACACGGAAAGGCGCTGTCTTTTTTTGCTTTTCTTTTCATAGGAATGACGCTGGCATTTGCAACATGGTATGTTGTGATGCCTGTCGAGGTAAGTGAATCTGTTTTTTCAGTGCAATCAAAAACAATTCTTGCAATAAACGGGAGCGCCGCAGGCGGCGTTGAATTATTCTACAAGATTTTTTTTAACAACATAAAGGTTCTGACTTTCTGTCTCTTGTTTTCGTTTCTTTTCGGAGCAGGCTCAATTTTTATTTTGACTTGGAATGCTTCAGTGATTGCCGTTGCCATGGGCAGTCTAATCAAGACTTTTGTTTTTCAATCAACGGCCGGGCCATTCATGTCTCATCTCGGAGGATACGCCGGAGCAATAATGAGATATTTTCTTCACGGAGTACCTGAAGTAATGGCATATTTTGTAGCGGCGCTGGCAGGAGGAATAATCTCAACAGCAATAATAAAAAAAGACATGGGAACAAAAAAATTCCAAAAAATCGCTTTCGATACTTCAAATCTGATTCTGCTTTCTGTAGCAATTTTGTTTTTGGCAGGAATAATTGAAGCTTATATAACTCCTTATTTTTATTAGATGTTTCAATCAAGAACTTTCAGTCTTCCTGGTTTAATTTCGAATAAATCTCCCTCAAGAACCATCTTCGATATGTAATTTTCATCAGAGAACGATTTTATGATTTCGTCATACAAAACACCATCTCCCGAATCCAATTCTTTGATTTTTTGTATTATTTTTTCTCTAAAACTCTGCTGATGCGGCAAGTCTTCCTCAATTTTTTCCTCAGCAACAGAGTCTTTTTTTAGGTCTTCATCAATTTCTTCATTTTCTCCTTCCAATTTTTTAAGGCACAATTTTTTCCAAACAGCACCCCACAACAAATTAATATTTTTTTTCAAAATTTCAGGAGTTAGGTAAATCTCATTTCCATATTTTCTTATTCTGCCGACAAAAAGCACAACGTCCCCTGTGCTGACGCCGAGTGGCGAGTTAAAATTTTTTATTTTTATGCTGTCTGTTCCATCATCAAATGTTATGTTTTGAATGTTGCCTTCAAAAGAGCAGTCAATTATGGTGCCAATCATGCTGACTCTTGAAACATTTTTTCCTCCAATCAAAACAAAATTAGGATTCCAGCCCTCTTCCTTGAAGAATTTGCTTTTCTTGATATCTTTTATAGCGACTATGTGCGCGATTTGTCTCGGCTGAGACATTTGCTGCGGCTCCATTTTACAGCCTCGATATGAACCCTTGTCTCGGCTCAAATATTTCTCCATCTCTTTTCAATCTTTCAATGAATTCTTCGATTTGAGCTCCTTCAATGCCTTTTTCCTTGGCAGCATTTTCAATCTCTTTAAATGGAATTGCTTTTCCAACAAGATTTTCAAGCTCTATGATTATTTCCTTGAGTACGTGCAGCTTGCCCCTTTGTGATGCTGTTATTCCTGTTGTTATTCTGTCGATATCCATTTTTCCTGTTGCGGGATCGATTCCGATTTGTAACAAACAATAATTGAGCAGTTCAACCGCCCTTTCTGCATCTTCTTTTTCGACAGTTTGGCTCAATCTAAGTTTTGCAGATGCTTCGGCAAGTCTAACTAGTGCTTCTAGTTGTCTTGCAGAAATAGGAACGGCCTTGTACGAACTGTCTCCTTCTCCAGAAGATCTCATCTTCATGTAATATTTTTTTATTTCTTTGACCGCTTCGTCTGTTAATTTAGGAACAATGTTCTTTTTCACATATGCGATGTATTTTCTCAGCAAATCTTTTGATATTTCCTGCTCTGTTGCTTCTTGTTTATGAAGTCCGAGAATGAAACTGGCCAATTTATCGTCTTTTTCTTCATTAGGCATATCTTTGATTGGAAAAATCAAATCAAATCTGTTGATTAATGTGTTCGGAAGGTCAATTTGTTTTGCAATATTTTCGAAAGGATCAAACCTCCCAAGTTTAGGATTCGCAGCAGCCAATAATGTTGTTTCTGAACGCAATGTTGCCTGAATGTTTGCTTTCGAAATAGATATTGTTTGCTGTTCAAGTGCTTCATGCATTGCAGCTCTGTCATCTTTATCCATCTTATCTAATTCATCGATAACACATATCCCTTGATTCGCTAAAACTAATGCTCCTGCTTCCAAACTCCAGCCGCCCAGAAATTCATCTTTAACAACTGCAGCAGTTAATCCGGCTCCGGTTGCTCCTTTTCCAGAAACATATCTTGCTTTTGGTGCAACAACGGAAATTCTTTTCAATAATTGTGATTTTCCAGAACCTGGGTCTCCGATAAGCAGGATGTGAATATCTCCTCGCGTCGCAACCCCGTCTTTTCTCATTTGTCTAACTCCGCCAACAAGTTGCAGAACGAGTGCTTCTTTTATTTTTTCGTGCCCATAAATACTTGGTGCAATTGATTTCGTGAATTTTTCAAAAAGAAGTTTGTCTTTTGAAAGTTTTTTTATTTGTTTCATCTCTTCTTCTGATATTTGCAAGTCTCCGAATCCTTCTTCCATCGGATGAATGTGATTTGCGTCAATTACTAAATCGAATTTTGTTAATTTGCCGCCGTCTTTTGCAAGAATAGGAACTTCTTTTAATATTCCAACCATTCCGACTTTTGCTCCGGGGTTTGTTTTTTTATCGGACATAGGAGAAACCAAATCTTTTTTCAGAAGAATATTCATTCTTTTTGGCTGTTCTCCTCCATCTAGTTGTTCAGGAACTTCTTCCAAAACAATTCCCTGAGCATCAACAAGTTCTTTGCTCAAAAGTCTAAATTTTCCTTTTCTTCCGCATCCGCAGCTCGTTGGCTCTCTGAATTTAGTGTCTAATTGAAGTATTGGAATGATGTTTCCACAACTAGGACATTCAAATCTGCTGCTGGTAACTTGAGGTCTCACGTCAGTTTTTTGTCTGACCAATCCCTGCATGTAAAGAAGCTTGCCGATGTGCTTGCTTCTTATATCCCTAATCATAATTCTTTGAGGTTCAGGAACGTTAGAGATTCTAAGAGAAAATCCCGTTGGCTGTCTTCCCGAACCGAAACTAGATGCAGCAATTTCTCCTGCTTTCAGAGTATTTTCAGGATCTTCTAAAAGAACAGTTGTTAAGTCAGGGTCAAACTGAGAGAGCTTTGAGAAATCGATGGCGAGGAAATCATGACCTTTTCTTATTTGCTCTGCAAGCTCTGCTCGATAATGTGTATCAAAAAATTCTTCAAACTTCCTGACTTGTTCAGCAGCATCCATGACAACTCCAAATTGAAGTCATTTATTTAACTTTCTTTAGGTTGTCAATGAGTTGCCTAACAGCTATATGCACCTGAGCTTCGCTTTTTGTTCCTGTGCAAACGATTTTTCCGTTGCTGAATAACAAGAATGTAGCGTTGAAAGGTTTGTCGGTGTTTTTAGTTATCTTGACCTTGTAAACCAAACCAGGGAACTGTTCCGGTTCATATTCTGTATTGTCAAGTTTCATTGCCAAGCTGTTCAAGTTTAGGTCCATCCCTATTCCGCCAGCCGCAACAATGTTTTGAATCGTAATTACTGGTGTTACAGTTATCTTCACATTGATTTTTTCCAAGCTCTGGATTATTTTGTCAATGCATTTTCTGACTTCATCCAAGGTTTTTGCTCCAGTACAGACTATTTTGCCTGAACTGAATATCAAAGCGCTCGTTTTGGGTTCCTTTATTCTTATAACAAGTCCAGGGAACTGCTCTGGATTGTATTCTGTGTTACTCAAAGTTGCTGCCATCTTTTCTAATGGAATATCGTGTTCCAAAGAAGAAGCTACAACTATGTTAACAATTTTAATGTCTAATTTTTCTTCAGCCATTTAATTTCCCCCCATTTCATTTATAATGACTTATAAGTTTTATAAATGATTGTATTTATAAATACTACTATTCATTGATGTAGATATCATACCGACGAATGCCCCTTCATTTCCTGTGGAAAACAGGCCTTATGGGCTGTAAGGGGCCAAAATAGAGGGTTTATGATAAGGAATGAATCAAAGAGAAAGGTGCTTGCAAACACAGTAATTCTGGCCAAATCTATGTCCTTGAAAACGATTGGATTTATGTTTCAAAAGAAATCTGACAAAGGAATCGTATTT
>JAFGRQ010000038.1 GCA_016935155.1 Candidatus Woesearchaeota archaeon | reverse complement strand
GGTTTAGAGAAATATGCTGCTTCCGAAATAGAAGAGTTGTTGAAAGTTAAAACAAAAACAGAAGATTCTGTTGTTTTATTTGAATGCACAAAAGAAAAACTTGCTTATCTTTGCTATAAATCTCAGTCTTTAATCAAGGTTTGTTCTTTAATTGAGAAAATCGAGCTTAATTCTGTTTCTGATTTGAAAAAGATTAAAACAGATTTTAAAAAAATAATTCCAAAGAACAAAACATTTAGAGTCAAATTCGCAAGAATGAATTCTGATTTTGTTTCACAGGAGATTGAACCTGCATTGGCTGATGCTATGTTTGAAGAAAGTTCAAGAGAAGTTGATTTAGAAAATCCGGATTATGTTGTTTACTGCTATGTTTGCGGGAATAATGCATATATCGGGATTGATTATGCAGGATTTGATTTAGGAAAACGAGATTATAGGATTTTTGCAAATCCAAAATCTTTACATGCAAACATAAGTTATATTTTGTTGAGAATTGCTGGGTTTGAAGTTGGAAAATCATTAATTGATCCATTCTGCATGTCTGGAGAGACAGGAATTGAAGCAGCATTGTATTTATCTGGAAAGTCTCCTTATCATTTTTCTAAAAATAAGTTTGCTTTTTCTAAGTTTATGAAATTTAACTTTGATAACGTTGACAAAAAAGCAAAGAGTAAAATAAAAGGAAGAATTGTTTTAAGCTCTCCAAAAATGAGTGATGTTAGAGCTGCACAGAAAAATGCCAAGATTGCTGGCGTTGAAAAAATGATTGAATTTACTCGCCAGGATGTTGAATGGCTGGACCTCAAAATAAACAAAGGAGCAATTGACTGCTTGGTTTCACACATCCCTTGCCCTTCCACGAATTTAACTGAAAAAGACTTGAAAAGAGATTACGATGATTTGTTTTTCCAGATTAAACACGTTTTATCTAAAAAAGGAAAAGCTGTTGTGATGGGAAAGAATCTTTCTTATTTGAAATCATTGGCTAAAGATGTTAAACTGAAAGAAGAAATTAAGTTCTTTAATGGAAAAGAGCCGATGGAAATTGCTGTTTTTGAGAAGGAGTAAGAATTATATAGGAGGATACCGTGCTGATTTTTATGAATTTAGAGAAAATAATCGTTTGTGCAAAAACAACTGGCAAATTTCTTGTAGAAGGTACTAAGGGACTTTACCATGGTTTGATTTCTCCGGTAATGTGTCCTACTTCAGTTACTTCTTTAATCGATGTGCATTATCTGAAGGATAAAAATATCGCTGACTTTGCAAAAGAATATGCTATTTATGGCGGGATGTTGGCACAGATCATGGCTCTGCATGGGTTTGCATCAATAAAACCAGAAGAACCAGCAAACATGCCGCTTATTTTTGCATTTATTGCTACAAACTCCTTGAGTTTAGCATGGGAAGACTATAAACTGAATAGGCAAAAATCAACAGATGCATTTATTCCTCCAACAGATACATTCATTCCTGAACCTATTGTTCAAAACTAAACACTTATAAGTCACTTCTAAAAAAAGAGAGGTTTATATTTTAGTTAATATTCGAACGAAGCATGTTTCCATTAACAATAACGCCCGTTCAGGATGAAAGAGATTTAAGAAAATTAAGAGAATTCATGCTTACACAGCCGCAATTCTATCCGGGTTACAGAGATTGGGTTGATGGAAAATGTGTTCCTAGAATTGCTTCAGGACAGTACAAGAATTTGGTTATTTTTTCAAAAGACATCGTTGTTGGGGGTTCCGTTTACAGATTTCTTGATGAAAACAATGTTGAAATTAAGAACTTCAGAATCGATTCTCATTACAGAAACAGAGATTTAGGTCATTTTGCAATGAGGCAAGTTGAACAAGAATCGAAAGGAAAAATAATTAATTTAGATGTTTCTATTGACAATCATTCTGGCGTTGAATTTTTTATACGAAACGGATTTCACATATTCGGAAAGAAACAGCTTTACAAACCAGGACAAGATGAATATCTGATGAAGAAGATTGCGTAATGTTTATTAGTTAGGAGAGATTACAAAAAACAATGAAAAAGAAAGAAAACAAAACACTCGATTGGATTATTTCTTTGTCGCCATCAATTGTTGTTGGAGCAGGAGCAGCTTCTGATTGTTTATTCGGAACAAATTTCATGAAATACATGAACGAAACATCATGGAGTCTTTACACAATTTCTCAAGGGGTTGGATTGAGTATGTCTCCGTTGGGCGAAAAATTCAAAGGAGCAATAAACAAATCCATGATGTATGGAATCAATCACAGATATGAACCGCTCTTTCAAAAGTCATCTAAGAAACCTTTATAAATCACTTCTAACTTCAGTTAATTCGGTAGGATGCATACTTAGCTTCGGAAACGAGGAAAGTCCGCCCACCCAAGAAAGGCCAGTGCTGGAAGGCATGCGGAGAAATCTGCGGCAACCGCACAGAAACGATACTGGTTTGGAGCATTATGATGGTGTAAAACACCTGAAGTTTCCAAAATCACAGATGAAACGGCGAGTCCTGGTTGGTGCAAGTTCAATTGAACGCTTAGTTAAATGCTAAGAAGGAGCATCGTTGCTTGTGCAACAAATAGGTTCCTACAAAAGGCGGCTTATTTGCATCCGACCACTCATATTCAAAATGGCTCAAGACAAAATTTCATTACCAAGTTCAGGAGGAGGATTAGTCAGATATTCCGATGAGGCTAAATCAAAATTCATGATTAAGCCTCAGCACATAATAGCAATAATTGCGCTGGTAGTTGTTCTTGAATGGCTTCTTCACGTTTATGGAAATTCAATATTTGGACTAGGATGAAAAAATGTTTCCGGGAATGAATGCAAAAAACGTCCATCAAATGATGAAGAAGATGGGCATGCAGCAGGAAGAAATTGAAGCTACAGAAGTGATAATAAGAACTGCAGAAGGAGATATTCTGATAAAAGATCCTCAAGTTTCTAAGGTAAATGTTATGGGCCAAACGACATACCAGATTGTTGGAGAGGAAGAAAAGGTCGAGGCCAAAATAACGGAAGAAGATATCGAAACAGTCATGTCCCAGGCAGGAGTTTCAAGGGAATACGCAAGAGCCGCCTTGGAAGATTCAAAGGGAGACATCGCAGAAGCAATAATACTACTCAAAAAGGAATAATGTTTATATATACGGGTCTCTTAGCAATATTTCTGGCCACATGAACGAACATCTAGAAGCATCAGTTAATGAGCTCAAGAGAGCAGACCACATGATTTTTGTAAGCCTGAAATATACAAGAACCTGCGATGTCATAAAAAATATTGTCGAAAGACTAATGTCTTGTTTTGATTCCGTTTATGATTTTTTGATTGAAGCTTTGAAAGAAAAAAAGAAGATAGGAGAAGCTCCGACGATAAAAGCAAGAAAAATAGAACTTCTCAAGGAATATTTCAAGAACGACAAAACATTCAACGAGTATTTTGAATTCTATCAATTGATGAAAAAAATAAACAAAGCAGACTTCACAAGAAGGCAGGAATTCAGAAGACACGTAACAATGACTGTTATTTTGGAAGAAGAAGGATGCATAGAATTGAACATAGATTCTATACATGAATATTACACAAAAACAAAAGCTTTCTTGGACTGGGCAGTTGAAATGGTAAGCCCCAGAGAAGTTTAATTTTTTTATTTTTGTGCCAGAGGCGAGGCATATTTTCTAAACAACAAACTGAGTTCAAAGGGACGCTCCCTACGGGACTTGAACGATTTGTTAAATACTTCCAACCAATGCTGAGCGACACAAAAAACAACACTAGAAAGGTTTTTATAGCTTTTAATCCTATTTCTAATCATGCCAATTCCTATCGAACAGAGATTAGCAGAAAAAGGCTGGAGTTCTGAAGAAATAAACAAAGCTGCATCAATTTTGCATGGAAAAGAAGATGCCGGACAGATTTATTTTTCTAAACAAATGAATCCAATAGTTTATTGGCTGACTTTAATAATATCAATAATTGCAAATATGGTTGTTTCGGTTGTTTTAATCCCATTCATGCTTGCCGTGCAGAGTGCAACAACTCTGTATTCAATAATAGCGCTTCTTGCTTTATCTTTCGGATTTTTCTTTAATCTTTTATTGACAGATATTGAACATGTTGACCCAAGACATCACGTTATTGCAGGAATTTTCATTCCGGCTTTAGCCGTAATTAACATATTCATCGTGATTAATGTTACAAATGTCTTGGACAAGATGTTTTTCGGAGCGCAGTTCAAACAAAATGCAATTATTATTGCTTTAGTTTATGTCATCGCTTTCATCGCTCCTTACTTGATAACAAGAATTATTGACAGGCTGCATTCAAATCAGACGGCACAAAACTTATAAACAAACTTTCTAGCCCTAATTCTGATGGCGATTGTGGTGTAACGGCAGCATGGAAGCCTGTGGCCTTAACGGCAGAAAGCTTTCGGACCGAGTTCAACTCTCGGCGTTCGCCCTTTAATTTTTTTAAAATAAAAGAAAAAGCGACATTTAATTGTCGCTATTGCGTTTGCATTCTTTGATTGCAGAAGCAATTTTGTGATATAAGTCATTCATTGCTTTTTGATATTGCGGGGTATTCGGAACTCTTTTTCCGTCTACTCTAACAACGTCGTTTCTGCCTAAGATACCAATCGGAGCATTGTCCGTTATTCTTATTTGATGTTCTCCTCTTTGGTCAACCAATAAAACATAATCAAGTTCCTTATCATCGTTTTGGAACTTTCCATTCAAAACAGAACTCGGGCTTCCGAATATTACTCCGTTTAGATTGTCCAGTTCATAAGTGCTTCTGCATGCTGGAAAAACAGCAGATAATGTGTCTTTGACAGTTTTAACGTCTTTTTTTGAATCTGCTCTTGCTTGTACGGGCAAATAAGAAAATCCTACTGCTAAAAGTACAGCTGCTGTTTTTGCTATTTTGTTCATTTTTAATTCCCCGTCTTAAAACCTCGTTGTTCGATTAGTTACAAACTAACTTATAAATATTTACCGTAACCTTTATAAATAACCCTCTAACCCAAATTAATATCAGCCCGAGTCGCAAGGCGTATAGGGTTCGTTTAAACACGAATTTCTATTGGGTTGTATCAATTAATGGCAGAAGAATTAAAACAACAACAGCAACAACAAAAACAGCAGCAGCCACAACAAGGCAGACCGCAGCCAGCTGTTCAAACATTTCATAGCGATAATCCTAACTTCAGACATATTGTTCGTATTGCAAATACCGATTTAAGCGGTAACAAATCAGTTCTTATGGGTCTTCAAAAAATAAAAGGAGTTTCTTTCATGATTGCAAATGCATACTGCAAGCTGACAGGAACAAATCCTACTAAAAAAGTAGGAGATTTGTCAGAGGCAGAAGTCCAAAAATTGGATTTATTAATCAGAAGCAAAAATCCCGAAGGCATACCTTCATGGATGCTGAACAGAAGGAACGACCTCGAAACAGGAAAGGACACGCATTTGACAGGAGCAGACTTGACATTTTCACATGAAAGCGATATAAGAATGCTCAAGAAAATAAAATGCTACAGGGGAATAAGGCACATACAAAATGCTCCGGTAAGAGGGCAGAGAACACGTTCAAATTTCAGAAAGAACAAAGGAAAAGTTGCATCAGTAAAGCGTTCAGTTGTTGCAAAAGCCGCAGCAGCTGAAAAAGCAAAGGAGAAGAAGTAAATGGGACAACAAAAATTTTCAAAGAAAATTTCGAGCCCCATTTTT
Source organism: Candidatus Woesearchaeota archaeon (assembly GCA_016935155.1). GTDB lineage: Archaea > Nanobdellota > Nanobdellia > Woesearchaeales > UBA10107 > UBA10107. Next base: position 1,524 of record JAFGRQ010000038.1, on the reverse strand, counting down.
AGAGGTTAAAAATGGGAGATCCGAGAAAGAAAAGGAAAAAGTATCAGTCGCCAAAAAAACTCTGGGATAAAACAAGACTTGATGCAGAAAAAATTATCACAAGGGAATACGGCGTTGTAAACAAGAAAGAAATTTACAGAATGCGTTCATTACTTAGAAAATTCTCGAGTAGGGCAAAACAGTTGATGAGCGTGAATTCTGAACAGGCCATGAACGAGAAGAAGGCATTGCTTTCAAAAATGAACTCTTTTGCACTTGTTGGTGCGGATGCACAGTTGGACGACGTGCTGGCATTGGAATTGAAAAACATAATGGAGAGAAGACTTCAAACTCTTTTGGTAAGAAAAGCTCTTGCAAATACAATGAAACAAGCAAGACAGATGATAACTCACAGGCACATCAGAGTCGGAGACAAAATAATTACTTCACCTTCATTTATTGTTTCAAAAGAACAGGAAGCTTCAATAGCAATTCGTGAAAGGTCTCCTTTTGCAAATCCGGAGCATCCTGAAAGACCGGAGTCAATATTCAAGTTGAAAGAGGCAAAAAAAATCAAAAAAACAGCTCCTGTTGAAGTTCAAGAAGAAAAATCAGCAGAAGTTGCTGAAGAACCAAAAGAAGAAACTAAATCCGAAGAAAAAGTCGAAGAAAAAAAAGAGACTGCAATTTCACCGGAAATTGAAAAAGAAATCGAGGAATCACCATAATGGCAGAAAAAGTCGTGACAGAAGTTGTTGAAAAACGAGCAGTTCTTTCAACAGATAAAAGAAGCACAAAATGGGCAGTTGTTCACATATTTTCAAGTCCTAACAACACAATACTTCACATTACAGATATGACTGGAAGAGAAACAATTGCAAGAAGTTCGGGAGGCCAAGTTGTAAAACAGCACAGACTTGAACCCTCGCCGACAGCAGCAATGATGGCTGCAAAAAAAGTTGCAGAACAGGCAATTGAAAAAGGAATAACTGGGGTTCATGTTAAAATAAGAGCACCGGGCGGACATGCTGGACCTAACAATCCAGGACCTGGAGCACAGGCTGCTATCAGAGCACTTTCAAGAATGGGAATGAGAATTGGAGTTATCGAAGAAGTAACTCCAATACCGCATGACGGATGCAGAAAGCCGGGCGGAAAAAGAGGAAGGAGAGTATAAATGGCGCCCGGAAATCCGTGCGAGCATTTTTTACGAGGTAAAAAACGATGGAAATTAAACTAATAAAAAAACAACCCGACTACAACAGAGCAACATTCACAATAAAAGACGCAACGCCAGCATTTGTAAATGCATTGAGAAGAACAATCACGGAAGCAGTTCCGGTAATGGCAATAGAAGATGTTGAGTTCAAAAATAATAGTTCAGTTTTGTATGATGAAATTCTCGCACTAAGGCTTGGTTTAATTCCTTTCAAGACGGATCTTTCAAGTTATAATGTTCCTTCAGAATGTACATGCAACGGAGAAGGATGTGCTAAATGCACATTGGCGCTTACACTTTCAGCAAAGGGGCCGTGCATAGTGTAT
>JAFGRQ010000007.1 GCA_016935155.1 Candidatus Woesearchaeota archaeon | reverse complement strand
GATGAAATAATAAATAATTCTGTTGGAGGAAGCACAACTTTTGATGTTTTAGGAAGATTTAAGGTTGAAAATCCCGATTTGATTATTTTTGCAGTTGGTTTGAACGATTCTTCTGATTTTGAAGGAGAAAAAAGAGTCTTATTGGTTGATTTCAAGAAAAATATTGAAACCTTGATCAAACAAAGCAAAGCAAAAACTATTTTCGTCGGATTAACACCCGTTGATGAAAGCAAGAGCGTTACTGAATTTGAAGCATATGTAAATGACGAGATTCACAAATACGACATATTAATCAAAGAAATATGCAAAAAGCACAAAATAACATTTGTTGAAGTGTTTGACAAATGGATGAAACTTGATTACAAGAAATTATTGGCTGATGGTGTTCATTCGAATGAAGAAGGACATAAGCTTTTGTTTGAGGAGATAATTAAAGCGTTGAAATAACTTCTTTTATTTTGGAAAGCCATTGTTTTTGCCTGATGTTGTGTTTTGCTCCCCTGACGAGAACCAACTTGCTGTTTTTTATTTTCATTTTTGCATCTTTTGCTCTTTTTACAGAAACAGATGTTCCTTTTCCTGTTTCGACCAGCAAAATAGTCTTGCATTTAATTTTTTTAGCAAGTTCATTAAAGGAATAATCATAAAGTTCAATGATTTGTTTTCTCCAGGAAGGCGTATTGATGAATTTCTTTGCTTTTTTATCGTTTTCGAAGAATTTCTTTGTGGCGTCTATGTCTTCTTTAAACCAAGGAGATAACGAACACAAAATAAGTGTTCTTGGCTTTATTTTTGTTGAAGCAATTAAAGATATCATTGCTCCGAATGAAAAACCGAACAAACAAACATCTTTTCCTTTTATTCTCTTCATTGCCTGAGAAACATAGTCAGTCATAACTCCTTTTTTCCAAGAAATATCAACAGGAACTGGCCTAATTCCTTTTTTTCTAAAAAATCCTGCAATCTTCTTGTAAGCATTTTGCTTGTTTGATTCAGAAAATCCAGGAATTATGTAAGCTACCTTTCTCATTTCTTCCTGTCGAATATAGAATTGATATCAATCACGTATTTTCCTTCTCCAATCTTGAATATAATCGGGTCTTTCTTGAACAACCGCACCAAGTCTAATTCGAACTTTCCAGGCTCAATCGAACGGATTGCTTCCAAATCTAAAATGACCGGCTTGTTATCATCGGGAGTATGGTCAACAAGTTCGTAAACGTCCTTTTCCATCTCCTGCTTTTCAACAGGCGTTAAATTCTGTATTGCTTCCAGAGTTTCCTGGACCTGCTTTAATTTTTCCTTTCTTACGAAGAAAAACATCCTGCATCCGCAGCTGCATCCCTTCAAAATTTCTTCAGAACCGTCATCATAGAATTTGTTGCATCTAACGCACTGGTGAGGCATATTACCTCCTCTTTTTAGCCTTATTCATCATTAACTGTATTCTGTCTGGATTTTTCTTTATTGCCTTGACAACATTTGCAGGACCAATCAGTGTGAATCCCTGTCTGTCTCCAAGAACGGTGTTGATGATGTTGCTCCTTAATTTTGCAAATCCTGTTTCATGGGTTTTTCCTGGCTTGACAACAGCGAGCTCAATCCCCTTGAACTCTTTGTTTATTTTTTCCATCGTAACTTTGATTAATTCTGTTTCTTCTTCAGGTTTTAACCTGCCTTGCAATAAAACAACAGTTTCATCTCTTGCTGCATCAAGAAGCTTCCTTATCTTCCCCAAAGAACTCAGCCCCTCAATTTCCGAATAAGACATCAACTGCAGCGTTACCATTTATCCCACCAAGGCAAACAATGCTTCATAGAATGCATCCATGCCTTTTCCTTTTTTTGCAGACATTCCGACAACATCGTATTGCGGAAAAGCCGCCTGGACTTTTTTAATATTGGCTTTTTTCAAGTCTGTTTTGTTCGCTACAACCAGAACAGGAATATTCCTTGCCTGTAAATTTCCGATGATTGTGATATTAACTTGGGAATAAGGATCTTTTGTTGCATCCAAAACAACAACAACAACATCCATGTTGTCAATCCATTTTATCGCGTCAATGACTCCTCTTGTTGCCTCCTTTGCTCTTTTTTTCGCCACCGTTTTTTTCAGCCCAGCTTTGATGAATTCTTCATAGTCAATTTTTGTTGCAATACCGGGCGTATCTGCAATCGCAAATGTCAGCTTATTTCCTTCATAATCAATTTCAACTTTGTCTATAACTTTGACTTCTCTTGTTTCATGGGCAATCTCCGAAACAACTCCGATATCCTTTCCGACCCAATCCTTGCAAATCTTGTTTGCTAATGTTGTTTTTCCGGCGTTGGGAGGGCCGTAGAAACCCAGTTTCAATTCTTTTCTTCTTAGAAATATGTCCCTGAAAACCTTTCTAACAAACTTTTTGAAGATATCTAGCATCTAACCACCACTTTAAAAAATAACAAGGAAACAAGTTTATAAATGTTTTGAGTTTTCGTGCACGATTCTGCTGTTTTTTGAGAAGCTTTATATAAACCACTACTTATAAAGGACATGTGATGGACGAGACAATAAAAAAAGACATAATTTCAATGCTGGGAGAGGCGATTTCTCTTGTTGAAAAAAATGATTTTGCGGAACTGAAGGAGCTGAGCAACCACACAATTCATGATGCATCAATATACCAAGACCAAGATTCTATTCAATGCGCCGTTGTTGTTTATGCGCTGTCAAAAATTATTGAAAGAACAGAAGAAGAGGGAAGAAAAATCAACGCCACAATTGTTGAAAAACTGAGAAAAGCAAAAAACAGCCTTGAAAACAACAAGGAAGAGCAGTACAGAAATTTGATGAGGGTCCTTTTGAAAGAAATTGCGCAAACAGATGATAAATTATTGATGTTCATACAGAACGTGATTGAAAAAGCTAACGTCGTGAAAGGAAGCAAAATACACGGACACGGAATCTCGATTGCAAAAACTGCTGAAATTCTTGGAATAAACCAGTGGGACTTAATGAGCTTCATAGGTAAAACAAGAATTCCCGACAAAGAAGAAATAGCAGGAGACATAACAAAACGTCTGTCTTTTGCGAAAAAACTTTTCAAGGTTGCAAAATGAAATCAATCGTATTTGATGCAGGACCAATAATCAGCTTGGCAACAAACAGTTTGCTGTGGTTATTGGAAAATCTGAAAGAGAGATACGGCGGAGATTTTTTAATTCCTAAAGAAGTTGAATTTGAGCTTGTCGAGAAACCAATTGCAACAAAAAGATTCAAGCTTGAAGCACTTCAGGTTAACAGAGAAATAAACAAAAAAGTTCTTGCTGTTGTTGACGAAGAAAAAATACAGGTAATTAAGAAAGAACTGCTAATGCTTGCAAACACCTGCTTTTACGCTCATAATGTTCCTATGAAATTAGTTCAGGAAGGAGAAATGGCCGCAATTGCTGCTGCATTAATTTATAATTCTGATGCAATTGTTATTGATGAAAGAATCACAAGAGGTTTGATTGAAAATCCTGAAAAACTGGTTGAACACATGAGCAGCAAGCTCCATACAAGAATAGCCGTGAATAAAAAAAATCTTCAGCAGTTAAAAAACAGAATAGGGCATCTGAAAGTTATCCGTTCAATTGAACTTGCAATGGCAGGATATGAAATGGGATGGTTTGACAAGTACCTTACAAAAGATAAAAATGCCCGAAAGATACTGATTGAGGCAATTCTCTGGGGAATAAAGATAAGGGGAGCTTCAATATCGCAGGTTGAAATTGACAGGATAGTAAGGTTGGAGAAATAAGTTAGCACCAGAGGCGAGCGATTGTTTCTAGATTTTTAAAAAGAGTTGGAGGGGACGCGCCCTACGGGCCACCAACGAATTGTGAGTGTTTTCTAGTTAACCGCGAGCGGTGCTAACTTATCGAAGTAGTAAGGTTTTTATATGCGAATAGGTGATTAATTCTCATGGGATTTCACGGAGCAATGGCTGCTTACGAAGATGTTAATGACAGAATTAAAGCCATAGAGAAAACTGAAAATGTTCCTCTCAAGCACATAAGTGAATTCTCAGTTGCAAAATTCTCGGCAATAAAAGACAAAATATGGGAAAGACTTCTTGAAGCTCTTGACGCACTGTGGGATGTTTTGTACAGCGGTGAACTAAAGAATCAAGAAAAGAAAATAGAAATAATTTCACAGGCAATTGCTAATCTTACTGACTACAAACTAATGTTTGAGAGAGTAAAATGAGGTGTAAAAATGTATAACCCAGTTAGTGCAATGTTAGATCCGCTTTACAAAGCAGACGTAGCCGTTAATGATGTGACGAATCTTATAAAGGTCTTGAAAAAGAAAAACTTCAACGTAGCAATGTTATCACAAGAAGCCCCTAAAATTTCTAAAAAAATGAGGGAATTAATCAAGGATGCTGACTGGAAATTAAGGCACATTAAAACTGACAGGATGCATGACAGCCAGAGAAAACATTATGCAGAAATGACTGCTGAGCTAGGAAAGGCAATAGCAGAAACAGGAATAAGACCTTAAAGCCATTGATTTAATCTGAAAGTAAGTCTGTCCTTTCCAAAAACTGTTTCAATTCCTGGAGCATATTCTGTGTTTTGAAGAACGCAGACGGTTCTTTCTTTTGGATATTTCAAACTAGGAATTAATTCTCTTTCTGGCAGGCTAAGATGAGCATTACCCAGCAAAGCAAGAGTTAATATGTCTCTATTTGTTATTCTTGAAAGTTCTCCGGAGATGTGATTTTCTTTTTCCAGATTATCATATTCTCCTGCTCTCTCATCCAAGCTCAGAGGAATTACTGGCAGGTGCCTGTCCAATGCAAATTCTACTTTTGGAATAATTGCCCTGCTTTCATCAGAATCATGACCATATACTTTTTCGATTTCATTCAAAATTTGTGTTCTGCTTCCATTTTTGAAAAGAGCGGAATCCCTGCTGTCCATGTATTCTATACCTATCTGAACCCTGCCTCTCGTCCTTATGGCTTCCTCAATGAGTCTAAATTCGTTTTTAGCATGGATTGGCTTGAAATGGTCTTCCCCAATAAGAATCAAATCAATTGATGGAACAAGAATTTGGCCTAGGAAAGTTTCTGGATCTGTACTGAACCTTTGCAAGTACGTCTGTTCAATCATTTTAAAGCAATAGCTGTAAGTCAAATTACTATATAAACCTTTCCTTTATTAACCACTACAGAGTAATGAAAGAAAAGTATATTAGCTAAGGCACATATTGTGGTTATAGGGGTTTACAATGCGTTTTATTCATATTGCGGACTGCCACATAGGTGGCTGGAGGGACGAGAAGATGTCCGAATTGGGAGTTCTTGCATTCAAGAAAGTTGTAAGCGAAGCAGTGTCCAAATATGTTGATTTTGTGCTCATTTCCGGAGACCTGTTTAACTCCGCTCTTCCCCCGATAGACAAGCTAAAAGAAGCCGTAATTGCGTTAAAAAAGCTCAAACAAGCAGGAATCAAATGCTATGTAATCCCTGGGAGCCATGACTTCAGCCCATCAGGAAAAACCATGATTGATGTTCTTGAACATGCAGATTTGTTAGTTGACGTATTCAAAGGAGATGTTGTTGATGACGTTTTGAAACTGAACTTCACAGTTGATTCAAGAAGCGGTGCAAAAATAACGGGAATTATAGGGAAGAAAGGCATGCTTGACAGGAAGTATTACGAAAAATTGGATAAAGAAAGTTTAGAGCTTGCGAAAGGATTCAAGATTTTCATGTTTCATACAGCTTTAACTGAACTGAAACCCCCCGAACTTGAAAAGATAGAATCATCTCCTGTTTCAATTCTTCCTTCCGGATTTGATTACTATGCTGGAGGCCACGTTCACATTGTTGAGCACAGAAATTTTGAGGGGCACAGAAATGTAATTTATCCCGGTGCATTATTTCCAAATAATTTTGCAGAACTGGAGAAATTCAAAAACGGAGGGTACTGCTTTTATGATGAAGGAAAGATTTCTTTCCATCCAGTTAATGTTAAAGATGTAATTGTTCTGAACTTTGACTGCGACGGACGAATTGTTTCTGATGTTGAAAAAGAAATCATGAATGAAATAAAAGAAATTGATGCGAGCAACAAGATAATTACAATTCGCGTCAAAGGTGAGCTCTTGACAGGGAAGCCCTCAGACATCCCATTCAACCAGATTTTTGGAATGCTTTATCACAAAGGAGCCTATTTTGTTATGAAAAGTACTTCACTTGCTTCTTCTAAAGAAGTCGAAATTGTTCCTTCAACTGCTTCATCTGTTGAAGAAGCAGAAGAGAAAGTGATTAAAGACAATTCAACTCCCGAAGAAGAGAAATTAATTCGAAATTTGATTAAAGTGTTTTCTTTAGAGAAACAAGACGGAGAAACTAAATATAACTTCGAGAAACGAGTGATTGAAGAGACAAGAAAAGTTATTGATTTATAATTCTTCAGGCATTCTTCTTGTGACTAAATCTTTTATGTCGTCCAGAGCTTTTGATGCTTCATCTCCGTATGCGATGAACTCAAGAGTGTCTCCTTTTGCAGCAGCAAGTTCTAAAATCGGCATGCAATTCAACACAGAACGTACATTCATGTAAGGTTTTCCGTTTAATTTGAAATTATACAAATCCATTCCCTGCTTGTGCATATATAAATCGCAGTAATGCTTCTTTGCAATATCGACTAATGTTATTGAAGGCCTCAGATGAAGCCCTTTTTCATTCGTAAGAACAACTTTAAGCGAATAGAACCCATTATTCTCAAGAGATTCTCTTTCTTTTCTCCAAATTTCAGCAAAAGCGCGCAAAACTGCTGTGTCATTTGGATTTTCTAAAGTTTTTGCCGCTTTAATCTGATCAACAGCATCATTCAGCGTTTTTTCTCTCAACCAATTTTCTTTTATTTTTGCAAAAAAATCATAAACCGCTTCGGCAAGAGAAACTTCTCTACTCAGATTCTTGCCCATGAAATATTTGTGATCCTCAATAGCTTTAAGCTCTGCTGGTGTCAAATCTGTTTCTTTTATTTTGTCTTCCAAGCAGTCTTGTTTTGGCTTTTCTTCTTTGTTTTCTTCTGTCATGTTTTTTCACAACATCATTTGACTGCATATTGTTTTAGTGGTTATTGTGTGCATGAATATGCACAATCAGCGCGATTTGCAATCGCAATCAGTATATATATCAATTAGATTTTTTGCTTCTTCTAAACTGTTTATTGCACGTTCATATCTTTTTTGCCTTTCGAAATCATAACCCATGTTAACGAAATAAACAATGTGTTTGCATTTTATTTCCTTTAGTAATTTCGGATCATCCAGCAAAGTGGCTAGCTTTTGCGCTCTTTCATACTCTGCAATACGCATTGCTTCTTCGACTGAAGATTCTATTAGCTTCTTCGTTTTGCCTTTGTCTGCCTTTTCAAGATTGCCGGCTGAATCCAACAATGCGTCTATGCCATTTATTGTATTTTCCAGTGATGCTTGTTTATTTCTGCATTTTTCTTCTTTCTTTTTGTTTCCTAAATTTCTGTAAAGTTTTTCCGCAGCACCATATTTCCTGTATTTTTCAGCAAGTTCAGCGAAATGTTCGTCTTTTGGCGGCTCGGGTTCTTGAGACAGCTTGTATTCCATCTTCTTTTGCTGCTGAGACAAAAATGATTTATCAAATTTATTTTGTCGTTCAGTATCTTTTCCAGCAGCTATTGCTCCTAAACCGAGATATGCTGCTGCTATTTTGAATCCTAATGGGGGTGCACCTTTTGCATATGCACCCGAAATTGCACTGAATCCCAAAGCTGCAGCTAATCCCAAACTGATTGCTTTATTTTTTATTTTTTTCATGGTGTTGGTGTGTTTGTTGGCATTGGTGTTGCGGTGCAAGCTGGTCTTATCATTAATTCTTTTGCAACAGAAATTGTTTCCATAATCAGCGGAATCGATGAACCGCTGCTGCATCCACTCGTTCCTAAAACAGGGACTTGGTTCATTTTTGATTTAGGAACAATGTACACCATCATTTCTGTTGCAAGATTATCATTATACCCTGTTCTGAAGGGATATGAAAAAATTCCTGCATTGGAAATTGCTACATAAGGTGAATCCCAATATGGTTTTGAATACCAAACGCTTGGACAGTCAAGATTATTTCCTCTGATGTATCCCACAGCATTGTGCTGGGTTGGATCAATATGAACCACCATTCCCTGAAAATTCCCTGTGCTGTCGCATTTTGCAGGCACATAGAGAGGAAATATGTCAGGAACTCCCGGACCATAAAGAGGAGTGTTCGTTGGTGTCGGTGTTGGTGTATTTGTTATTGTCCTTGTATGTGTTGGAGTAGATGTTATTGTCGTCGTATATGTCGGAGTTGCCGTTGGAGCAGTAACAACAACAGTTACTGGTTCTGGTGCTGCTGGAGCTTGAGCTTTTTTGCATCCCGTAAGAGCCGCTAGTCCCATCAAACTTGCAATCATCGTTGTTTTAATTGTTTTTTCCAGCATTTTGACCACCGTACATCATGTGTACATTCATGTATTTATTATTTCTCCACACCATATGTACATTAATATATATGTATGTACTTATGCGAAAAGTATATATAGTGGAAAATACATGGAAGATACATGAAGAGGAAGATTGTACAGCACGGAGAGGCCACACTGACTGTTTCTTTGCCTTCTAAATGGACAAAAAAGTACCATTTGAACAAAGGAGATGAAGTAGACATCACCGAAAGAGACCATGAACTGCTTGTTTCTCCAGATTCGAACAACAGCAAACCCGTAAAAAAAGTTGAATTGGATATTGACAATATTGACTCCTCGTACATGCTTGAATGGCTGTTTGCTGCTTTGTACAAAAAAGGATTTGATGAAATTACATTAAGATACAAAAAAGCAAATCCCAATCAAATTCATCAGCTTCTGGAAGACAATTTGATGGGGTTCACGATAATAGAGCAAAAACAGGGAAAATCTGTCCTTAAGCTTGTTGCCCAGGAAAATCCTGAAGAATTCGATGCTACACTCAAAAGAATATTCTTAGTTACAAATTCCTTTGCAAGCAATGTCTTTGAATACGTGAAAAAGGGTGACTTTGAACATCTCGAGGATTTAAAATTCATGGAGAATAGCATAAATAAATTGGTTAATTTCTGCGAGAGAATATTGGTGAAAAAGGGCTATTCAGACCATCAAAAAACATGCTTCTACTACCTTGTTGCATGGAATCTTGAAAAAGTGTGTGAATATTATTTTTATGATATCTGCAAATACCTGAGAAAATTTGGAAAAGAGCAGATTTCGGAGTCTGTTTTGAAAGTATTTTCCGAAGTAAACGCAATGATTATGGTATTTTATGATGTATTTTATTCTTTTTCTCAGGAAAAAATAATTGCAATGGATAAAAAGCAAAAACATCTTGTTCACAAAATCAAATCAATGATACGCGAGGAGAAATTAACAAGAAATGAAATAATTATTCTTACCGCTCTTATGGAAATTACAACAAAACTTAACATGTCAGGCACAACAATGGCAATAAATTACGATTTTGAAGAAGTTAAGAATTAAGCTAATTTCTTTTTCAATATTTCTAATATTTCTCCTGCATTGGCTCCTCTGTTCTTTCTTATTACCTGTCCAACCAAGAAGTTTATTGATTTTTCATTTCCTGATTTGTAATCATTGACAACATTTTCGTTTTGAGCGATTACCTCGTCGCAAGCGGTGTTTAATGCTCCTGTATCGCTTACTGTTTCTAATTGGTTTTCTCTTATGTATTTGTCAATGTCGAAGTCTTTGTTGTTTTTGATGTAAGCATCTCCCAACTCATTCATTATTTTTTGTCCAACCTTTTCCGTAATTTTTTTAGTTTCGATTAGTTTGAATAATTTTGTTAATGATTCAACTGGAATTGTTACTAAATCCAAATCCTTGTTGTGATAATTAGCAATTCTTACAAATTCTCTTCTCAGCCACTTTGCTGTCAGAACTTTATCAACTGTTTTTGATATTTTCTCGAACAATTCAGCTAGAATGATGTCGCTTGCTAAAACTTCAGCGTCTAATTTCTCAATTCCTAACTTTTCGTATTTTTTTATCTTTTCATCTGGTCTTTCTGGAAGTTTTGATTTTAATTGTTTAATGTAAGACTCTTTTATGTCAATAAAAGGTAAATCTGGTTCTGGGATGAACATGTAATCCATTGCCTGTTCTTTAGAACGCATGAATTGTGTTTCTCCATTTGCATCGTCCCATGCTCTTGTGTGCTGTGAAACTTTTTCTCCTGCTTCTGTTACTTTCTTCTGTCTTTTTTCTTCTGCATTGATTGCTCTAACAATACTTGAGAACGAATTAACGTTTTTTATTTCAACTCTTGGATGTCCTTCAATATTAACATTAACATCTGCCTTGACTCCTGCTTCCTTGCTTATTGCTTTGATGTAAGACAATGTTGTCATTAATTTCTTTAACCAATTTTCAACTTCAGCTGCGCTTTTGAAGTCTGGGTCTGTAACGATTTCGATTAAAGGCATTCCGCTTCTGTTATAATCAACTGTTCCAGTTACTGGGTCATATCTTGCTGGGTCTTCTTCCAAATGAACTTGTTGAATTCCAATTCCCAAGAAAGAACCTTTAATACCAACTGGCATTGAATAAGAACCACTCATTGTTTTTTGATAGCCATTTGGCAAATCTGGATAATTGTAATGTTTTCTTTGGAACATAAGGATTGGACTTATTTTACAGCCAAGCATTAAGCCAATTTCAACGGCCTTGTCAACTGCTTCTTTATTTGGAAGCATTGGCTTAGAACCTGGCTGAGCCGTACAAATAGGGCATATGTTTGTGTTTGGAACGGAATCTTCATTTGAAACTTGACATTCACAGAACAGCTTCTTCTTTGACTGTTCCATTAGAATGTAACCATGAACTTCTAAACCCACTTTTACCATAGCAGAAGGGCTGGGAACGATGTTTATATAGGTTTTGCATAGCTTATTAAGCTGACTCGGTTCATTTTGAATATGGGAACATCAATAACCGACGAAAATCTCCAAGAACTGTTTAAATCTGGAGGCAACCTCTTAAAATACAGAAACATACATCCCGATTCTGCTGTTATCGATTTACATTTTAATCCGTATTTTGTTAAAGGCAGACAATTTGAAACGACATCTCCTGACGATAGAACATATCGTATTAATCCGACTCCGAGAATTTCCTGCGATAAATTTGAAAAGTTGAAAATCGGAAGATATGACTTGATAATACTCCCTTCTGTTGCTAAAGGAGGATATCTTCTTCAAAATCGTGATTCTCTTTTTTTGCATTGTTCAGACGTTGAACTTGCTTTTGAAAGAATGTTTAAGCACGTTGCTGATTCCTTTGATTCCAGGCTAAAAGCCTTCAACGACGCTTCAGGGCTTGGTCATCAAGAAATTGGTGAAATTGTTTCTTACATTGTTAAGGACTTGAATGACGGAATTAGTTCGAATAATAACAGAAAAACAGAGGCAAAAAGGTTTATATAGAGTATGTTTATAAAAATCTTAACGAGGTGAACAAATGAAAGGAAAAGTAAAGTTTTTCAATAGCGGCAAGGGATTCGGCTTCATAACTGGTGAAGACGGAAAAGACTACTTCGTGCATAAAGATGCGGTTGAAGGCGGTTCTTTAAGCGATAGCGATTCTGTTGAATTCGAAGTAGAACAAGGCGACAGAGGCCCTAAGGCAGTTAAAGTTAAGAAAGAATAAATTATTTCTCTTTTTTATTTTTACATTTTGGACATAAGTTATTTTTATCTCTTCCAGAACCTCTCTTTCCGCAATTGCTGCAATATGTTGTCATGTTTAATAATTAAATCGTCTTTCATATTCTTTGTGGTCAAGCCACTCAAGAATGATTGAAATTATTTGAACTTCGTTGCTAGAAACTGAGTAAAGCATTCTCCATCCTTTCGGCAAATCATATTTCCATAAATTGTCAATCCCATATTTATCTATGTAAACTTTTGGGATGAGTTTTTTAGGAACTTGTGTTCCGCAAAAACTATTTTCTTCAAGATCTGTTATTGCCCTGTCAATCCACTTGTAAAGTTGTTTATCTTCTACTTTTGAGTTCTTTAAAATCTCAAAATCTTTCTTTAATTCCTCGTTTCCGAAATGGACGATAGATTTCATCTTGCTCTTAGTTCGGGTCTTGAAAGGAATCTCTTTACCAGTGCGGGATTCCAAATCCATGCAATGTGTCCTTCCTTGTCTACTGCCATTTTATTTATGCTTTCCAAATAGTTTAGAATAACAAGATATGTTTGCCACATTACTTTTTTTGGAAGCTTTTTCCATAATTCTGTTCTGTTGTATGTTCCGCTGTGTTCTTCTATGGCCTTTTCTACCATGAGAACAGTGTCTAGTGTTGGAGACCTTACAAATGGGTTTTTTTGCATATTTACTTGATATATCAATTGATATATAAGCTTTTTGGTTGGTATTTTTAATGAATTCATACATCTTATTAGAGATTGGTGTTTAAAAGATTTGTTCGCGGTTGCAATTTTGGCAAAGCCAAAATGCACATTTCGGCTAGTGCCGAAATTGTGTCTCGTGATGAGATTCCGAATGCATTAAGAAATCATTTCGACATTTGTTCTTTAACATAATCAGCAATCAATTCATGTCCAGCTTCATTCGGATGGAATCCGTCTGAAGAGATTAAGTCATCTGATAAGGAGTCTAAGTAATTGAACATATCAATTACTGTTAAATTATATTCATTAGCTATTTTTTGAATTATGCTGTTGTATAATCCGACATATTGCCTTACTAATGGTTTTGCATCAATTGCAAACCCATATTGCTCAATTAAATATTGAGATACTTGTTCTTGAACTTCATCAGCTATTTCTAATTTAGTTGCATCAGGAATGTTAAGAATGATTAATTCAGAATTATTTGTTATTGTTTCTACAATATGTCTGTAATTTGCTTCGAATTCTGTTAAAGATAT
>JAFGRQ010000037.1 GCA_016935155.1 Candidatus Woesearchaeota archaeon | reverse complement strand
CCTCGTCATAACCGCTGATTGCGAGAATTGCATTTTCTATGTTGTGTGTTCCTGTGTTTTCAAGAATGATTGGAATTTCCAAACCTTGTCCTGGATAAAGAGATGCAGGTATTTTTGGAAGAGTTAGAGTCAGACCGCCCGTTCCGGTCATATCCGTTGCCAGCTGGTCCTTGCGAACAATTATGTTACAAGACGTAAGAATCATCAAAGACGCTGCAACCATAAAAAGCGCCATTATTGTTGAATATTTTTGTTTTATCATGTTGTTCCCATTTCTAGAGGGGCCCCAATTGAATTCAAATAAATATTTGCCTCTTCAGAGACTGTGTAATCATAAGTGACTCTTACTGAAATTGTTTTTGGCTCCGGATTGTTTGGATACTGTGATGATGAAAAGACAAGCCTACATGACGAAACCATGACGAACTTTCCTTTTGCTATGCTCCCCCAGTTCTTTTTAGCGAGTTCATCGGGATTTACCCTGCAATTTTCTTCTGTGAAATGTATATCTTCTGGCAAATCAAAGGTTATGCTGTTTATTTTTGTTATCTTTCCCTTTCCGTTATTTTTGATGAATAGTGCAAAAGGAATTTCAACATCCTGTGCAACGCCATAAATGAGTGTTTGTCTTGATTCTGCTGTTGTTATTGCCCCCGCAACAATTAATGGCTGTATCAAGTCATCCTGTGAAACTTTTGCTCCCAATTCATTCTGCATTCTCTGTAAATATTCCCCGAATTCATTGCTGAGCAGCAAAATTCTATTCTCAGAAACCCCGGGATATTTTGAAAGAACTGAATTCTTTGCTGTTCTGTCCATCACAAGAAGAGTTTTCTCTCCCGTAGAAACGGCATTAGTTGCTGTGATGTTGAAATAAAAATTTGTGCGTGTTTGCTTTTTCACACCAATGTCCAGGTTCGTGCACATGATTGTGCTGTCTTGGAAAGAAAGCCTTCCCTTTACAATCGACAACGTCGCCGGATTCGGTATTCCTTCTCCTCTCTTATCCAATCCGCACATGAAATTTAATGTTATCGGAACATTGAGGTTGTTTACTGCTTCTATCCCGACTGCCTGCTGGTTGTCAAGCAAAACCTGATTCTCAGAAACAAAGTCTGCAAACCGCACACTGAACCCAGAATCTGGAACTTCCTTTATGTTCATGCTTTGCTCCAGCGTCTCCTCTTCTGACGCAGCTTGCAAATCTTTTATGCAAGCAGGAGTATTCACTATACTGCACCACGCCGTCTTAAACATCATAATAATTTCTGAATATGTATCTACCAAAAATTTTTTTGCCTGGTCAACGGCCTTTTGATTAATTACATAGTCATATTCCTCAAAAATGGGTTTTATGTTCAGTATAACGAGAAGAAGGACAAAAATCAAGGCCACCCAAAAAACAATGTCTGCGAGGAATGATTTTCCTTGGCCGCCTGCTTTCAATATGAAACAATATATCAGCCAGTATGGAGCGACTATTACGATTCCTGCAAAAATTTTTGCCATATCTGAAGGAAATACTGTCGCAACAAAGCTTGACATAAATGGTGCAGTTCTCTCAATAATGAAGAACAGCAAGGGAATTCCCAGCAGACTGCGCATTGTAACTGCAAAAAGTGAGAAAATTACCACATCAACAAGCAAAGGCGCGGGCGAAAACGGACCGGCAATATATCCTCCATAAAAATAATCATACAAACTTCCAAGAACAGACAAAACAACAAGAATTGTAAACATAGAAGGCGTGATGATTTTCGCTGCTGCAACAGCTCCCGAACCGGTTGCTCCAATAACGTTTGTTATGTTAGTTATTTTTTTTGTTATTTCCTCTCCCTTCTTGGATTTCTTATCGTCTGGTTCCTTGTCGTCTGCCATTCGTCCCTCTTTTTGAGAATTATCTGTCTATCATCAATCTATCATCTGTCTATCGAAACTGTCAAATCGAGTATATTCAAAGTAGTTATTGGTTTTATTTGCAGTGAATTCTGATCTTCTTGAACAAACTCATTTATGTTCTTTGTGTAAATTGAATCATAGGTATCGATGCTGCTCAGGTGTCCGTTAACATTTAATTCTCCTTCTTTGTGCTCCTTATCAGCAAACTTCAGTTCCAACGTCACATTCGCTGTTTCATTCAGGACGTCATCATAATCGTCTTCATCCAATTCAAAATAATAGAAAGGATATGCTATTTCTTTCAAATCTGCTTTTATCTTTACTCTGTCAATCAGATAATTTCCGGTCTCTGCTCTGAATGTTATGTAATTTTCTCCTTCATTAAGGTAGTTTGGATTAAATTCAATTGATGAAAGCATTCCGCAGTCCGGAACTGCTGAATAGTGCAGGTCTTTTCCATTTATTGTTACTGTTATTGGACCAAGATTCTTTGGAGTTAAGCATTCTGGAACGAACGAAAGTTTTGTTTTTTCGAAGTAATCCTTTTCTGTTGCTGTTATCATGAAGAAATTCTTGTACTCTTTTTTGCTTGTATCTGTGAAATCTGCAATAACCCTCACATTACTTAAATCATATTCATTTAGCTTCCAGAAAGCGCCGCCGACTCCGGAAACCTCGAAAATCAAGGAGTTTGCAGTTTTTACGTTGTTTTCATTTATTGCAACTGGCTCAGCATTTCCTGGCATTACTTCAGAATCATATATTTCATCTCCATTTAAAGTTAAAATTAACCGCCCGTATGCTTTGCTGACATCAAATGCAAGGATATAATTGTCAGTATTCGCTAAATCATCCACCTTGAAAGAAAGATTGTAAACTTTTTCTGCAAACCAGCCGTTTTCTATGTGCATTGCTTCTGCTTTTGCAATAACAACTGCACTTTTGTCAGAGTATAGTGTGAATGAATCCAAAATCTTCTCTCTGTCTGTATTTTGTTCAGGATCAAGTGTTTTTGGGTGCGCAAGAATCAGCGTGCTGCTGTGCCATTTTGATTTTGACGATGATGTTCTGTCATCAGATACTGTACCATTAATCAAGGATTCCCTCACATTACTCGGAAGAATGAGTAAATAAAGAACCAAAGCAAGAGCAATTATTGCTATCAGTCCTGCTGCTCCGCCCGCACCCTGCGCCTTTTTGTCCATAGTCCTTAAAAGAAGGGGTTTTATATATATGTTTTTCTGTTTTAAAGCCATGAAAGTCGTGTTTTCTGACTTTAAAAGAGGAGAGGCAAAGGTCAAGATAACTGCCTTGGATGACTTTTGGTATCTGAGCCAAATAATTGATTCAGGGGATATTGTCAAAGGCGAGACAGTCAGAAAGATTAAGGTTGGTTCTGGAGAAAATCAAGATTCAATAAGAAAGCCCGTTTTTTTGAGTGTTGAGGTTGAGAAAACAGATTTTCAGAAAAAGGGGGATGTATTAAGGGTTGCAGGAATAATTCTTGAAGGTCCTGAAGATGTTCCGAAAGGAAGCCACCACACATTCAATGTTGAAATAAACAGCACAATCACAATAATAAAGAAAAAGTGGTATGACTACCAAATTGACCGCTTGAATGATGCAAGTGTTGAAAACCAACCGAAGGTTCTTTTGCTTGTTTTTGACAGAGAAGAAGCGATTTTTGCTTTGGCAACAAGTTATGGTTATGAAAAAATTTCTAACTTGAAAGGAGAAGTACAGAAAAAAGACGAAGAACAGAAAATAAGCGGAAATTTCTATCAGGAAATTGTTTCTAAACTAAAAGAATACCTTGAAAGATACAAAATCGAGAGAATTGTTGCCGCGAGTCCTGCATTTTGGAGAGAATACTTAATTAAACAGATCACGGAAACAGAAATAAAGAAGAAATTGATTACAGCGACATGCTCTTCTGTTGATGACACTGCATTTAATGAAGTTTTGAAACGTCCGGAAGTAGAAACTGCGCTAAAGGAGAGCAGAGCTGTTGAGGAAATAAATCTTGTTGAAGAACTGCTGGATGAAATAATGAAAAATGCCCTCGCAAAATATGGATTGGGAGAAACGGCTTGCGCAGCAGAACTTGGAGCTGTAAAAATAATTTTGATTACAGATTCTTTCATAAGAAAATGTAAAGAAGAAGGAAATTTTGCTGATATTGACAAAATTTTGAAAAGGGTTGATTCTTCAAAAGGAAAAATAAAAATAATTTCATCTGAACATGACGGCGGAAAAAAATTAGATGGTTTGGGAGGAATTGCTGCAATTCTTAGATACAAAATTGATTGAATTTGTTTTTCAAACACACTGCAACATATATTTTCGAGAATATATCTTTATTAATATCTTTTAAAGAACATTAGTCTCTCTCAAATAGATAAAAAAACATAACCTTTTAATAGTAGTAGTAATCTAAATCAGTCTAAGAGGGGTGTTTGAATATGGTTGTAAAAGACGATTTTTTGGCGAAGTTGAGGAGATATTTTAATTTGAATCTTTACGAGGTAAAGATTTGGACAGCGTTGCTTTCTAGAGGAGTATCTACTGCAGGTGAACTGAGTGATATTGCAAATGTTCCTAGAAGCAGATCGTATGACATCCTAGAATCCCTCGAAAAAAAAGGATTTGCCATAACAAAAATCGGAAAACCAATCAAATATGTAGCAGTCCCTCCTGAAGAAGTTCTTGAAAGAGTCAAGAAAAATGTTGCTGAAGAAGCAAAGGGAATGACACTCAGACTTGAAGAATTAAAAGGAACAGAAGTTATTGATGAATTAAAATCACTTCACACACAGGGTGTTGAGTTAATTGAACCATCAGATTTAACTGGTTCTTTGAAAGGAAGACACAACCTTTACAATCACCTTGAATTAGTTTTGAAAGGAGCTGAGAAATCAGTAACAATCATGACAACAGCACAAGGATTGATGAGAAAAACAGAAGGATTGAAACCAATCTTTGAAAAACTAAAGAAAAGGGGAGTTAAAATCAGAATATCTGCGCCATTCACAAAAGAAAATGCTGCCGCAGTCAAAGATCTTTCTACTGTTGCTGAAGTCAAAAACTCCGCAACAAATGCAAGATTCACAATCGTTGACGGAAAAGAAATGGTTTTCATGATTTTGGACGACAAGGAAGTCCATCCAACATATGATGTTGGAATATGGATAAACAGCCCATTCTTTGCAGCTGCAGTTGAAGAACTGCATGACCTTGCATGGAAAGCAATGAAAGCACCTGCTGGCTTGAAATAAGCAGAATTTTCTTTAATTTTTTAATTTGATTTTATCAATAAACTATTTAAACACCCATAAGACTAGCTATTCTATGGACATTCAATCATTAGTTGAAGGGCTACATCCTTTGGAAAGGAAGGTTCTGCCATTTCTTAGCTCATGCAAAACGCTGTCTGAACTAGTCAAAAAATCAGGACTGCAGGATGTTGAAGCAATGAGAGCTTTGCAATGGCTTGAAAACAAAGGAGCTCTGAAGATAAATTCCGTTAATGTTGATTTAGTTGAAATTGGAGCAAACGGAAAGATATATGCAAAAAAAGGACTTCCGGAAAGAAGAATGCTGAATGAAGTTAAGGATGCTCCTGTTTCTGTTGATGTTTTAATGAATCAGTTAGGGAAAGAAGAATTTGGGATTGCATTAGGAATGTTAAAACAAAAGGCAGCAGTTAATATGATTAATGGAAAGATTTCAATAACCCAACCAGGAAAAGCTCTTTTACAAAAAGAGATGTTTGAAGAAAGGTTCATATCAAAATTAAGTGAAGGGACTTTAGAAACTGCTTCATTGAGTCCTGAAGAAAAGTTTGCATTTGATAATTTGATGAAAAGAAAACAAATTGTTGAGAAAAAGACAGACAAGATAAAAGAAATCGAATTAACTGAAATTGGAAAACGGTTGACTAAAATCAAGCTTGAAAAGATTGACTTGATTGAAATACTAACTCCTCAAATTCTTAAAAGCGGAGAATGGAAAGACAAGAAATTCAGAAAATATGATGTTAAAATAAATGTTCCAAAGATTTTTGCAGGAAGAAAGCAAGAATACAGAAAATTCCTTGATGAAGTGAGAACAAAATTCCTTGCTCTTGGATTTGAAGAAATGAATGGACCTTTGGTTGAAAGCGAATTCTGGAATATGGATGCATTATACATGCCGCAATTCCACTCAGCGAGAGATATTCATGATGCTTACTATGTAAAAGAACCCAAACAGGCAAAAATAGATCCTAAGATTCTTGAAAGTGTCAAGAATGCTCATGAAAATGGAACTGCGGGAAGCAAAGGCTGGGGATATCGTTTCGATTTAGAAAAAACAAAGAAATTGATACTTAGAACGCAAGGAACTGCATGTTCTGCAAGAAAACTTGCATCTAAAGATTTCAAAGTTCCCGGAAAATACTTCGGAATAACAAGAGTTTTCAGGCCGGATGTTATTGATGCAACCCACAATGCTGATTTCTTCCAAACAGAAGGCATTGTTGTTGGAGAAAAATTAAACTTGAGGCATTTGTTTGGATTGCTTGAAATGTTTGCAAAAGAATTTGCTGG
>JAFGRQ010000036.1 GCA_016935155.1 Candidatus Woesearchaeota archaeon | reverse complement strand
TCTTGTCCTGGTCGAGAGTATTTACGAATTCGCTGACTTGGATTAAATTCGGGGAATAAGAAATCATAAATCCTGAAATCTTCAGCGCTTTTGCTGCCGTTTCAATCGCTTTCCACGGCTCCGGAACATCTAAAATAAAAGCATCAGCATTTTTTATGTCGATTGGTTCGTAAAGTGATTGTTTTTTGAGTTCGACATTTTTTATGTTTAAGTTTTCGATATTTTTCTTTACAACTTTGATGTGTTCATCTTCAATATCGAACGAATAAATCTTTTTTACTATGTTTGCCAAGAAACAGCAGATTCCTCCGGAACCAGAACCGCCTTCAACAACAACTGAATCTCTTCCTAAACCAAGTTCTGCAATTATGTAGCCAATGTCTTTTAATAAAGGAATTTGTGCTAAACGTTTAATGTTTTTGTATTGGTCAATAAATGTTGGACTATAAGCCGTGAGTTCTTCGTGATGGTCCGAGAAGATTACATCTCCATCTTTTGCATTTTGAAGCTGCTCTTTCGTAACTTTTCCGAATTTTGTCTGATAATCCTTGGAAATATCTTTTACTTCATATATGTCTCCCCGCTTGCTCTGAAGGATTAGTTTTATGTTCATACTTTTATTGTTTGACAGAAACTCTTAAATAGCTTTCTGTTCTATTTATAAGAATGAATGTAGTAGTTGTTACAGGAACGCCAGGAACGGGAAAAACCGTCATTGCAAAGAGATTAGCAAAACAGAAGGGTTTTCTTTATATTGATGTTAAAAAATTAGTCAAAAACTTCACGCTCGGAACTAGTTATGATAAGAAAAGAAAAAGCATCGTTGTTGATTTGAAAAAATTAAACAAAGTTTTGATAAACATAATTGAAATTTCAAAAGAAAATAAAGTGAAAGGATTAGTTATCGATTCTCATCTTGCTCATTTCCTGCCCAGAAAATATGTTGATTTGTGCATTGTGACAAGAACAAACACAAAAAAGCTTTATTCCAGATTAAAAAAGAGAGGCTATTCAAAATCAAAAATAGATGAAAATATGGAAGCTGAAATTATGGAAGTCATTCTGGATGAAGCAAGAAGAATGAAGCACAAAATAAAAATAATAAAAAATTAAAAGAAAACAAGGATTTTATTCCAAATCCTTGTCTGTTAATATCTGAACTCTTGCATTTACGGGTCTTACTTTGGCTTCTGTTCCAATTAAGAATCTAACATGAGCTTTTTCTCCTGCTTCTGCAAGTTCTCTGTCAATTGGACCATCAAGAACAACGGCATATATTCCTGTTCCTAAGCTTTTGATTGTACTTACAAGCTCAGTTACCGGAATTTTTCCAAGAATATTCATTTCAGAATCAAGGATTGATGCTCCTCTTGTTCCAACTTGTTCTGTAAGGATTCCTTTGAAAGATTCCTTTTCGTCGTCAGAAATTCTGACTCTTGAAGGTCTCCTCTCAGATGATTCTGACCTTGTTGGTCTTCTTTCTTCTCTCCGAGGTCTTTCGATTCTTTCCTCCCTCATCGGTCTTCTTTCTCCGATGTGAGGTTTTGGCAGAGGTCTTGCATTTGCAATTTCCACTTTTGCCTGTTCAGCCGGCATTCTTGCTCTCAAAGCCTTGTGAATTTCCTTCATCTGAAGTTCCTCCACTTCTTTTCCATCAGGTGCTTTTGTTATGAAATCGACATCGGCAACAGACAATAATTCTTTCAAGATTAAATCTCCGCCCCTGTCTCCGTCAACAAAAACCGTTGTTTCTTTTCCTTTGCATAATTCAATTATTCCCTGAGGAACTGACGTCCCGTTCATTGCAACAGCGTTTTTTATTCCGTGCTTCAATAAATTAACGACATCTGCTCTCCCTTCAACAATTATTATGTCATCAGAATCTCTGACGCCCGGTCCTGCTGGAAGCCTGTCTTCTGTTATTTCAACAACTTCCATTACTCTTACAGATTCGGCAACTTCCTGCGCCAACTCTCCTGAGTCCGGCATCGAACTGTCCATTAGTTCTTTGAGAAGCTCTTTTGCTCTGCTTATAACTAATGTTCTTTTCGAAACTCTTACGTCTTCTACTTTTGTCACTTTTATTTTTGCATTGCAAGGTCCAATTCTTTGTATTGTTTCCAAAGCCGCACCTACAATTGCTGTTTCTGCCTTATCCAAAGAAGATGGAATGATGATGGTGCCGAATGTTTTTCCGCTCTTTATTTCATGAGTGACTTCAATTCTTCCTATTCTTCCGCTTCTTTGCAATTCTCGTAATTCTAGTTCTGAACCAAGCAAACCTTCCGTCTGACCGAATATTGCTCCGATCATGTCTGGTTTGTCGACAGTACCTTCTATTTCAATAGCTGCATGAATTACATATTTAGCTGCAACTTGTGCTATTTTTGCCATTTTATTTTATTCCTCCTATGTTTTAGAAAAATCTTACACTGATTTAGTGAATATGATGATTTTTCTATATTCTTTCTTTGTCAATAATATCTTAGAACCGAATTCACTTACTCTCTTAATAACGATAAATACTTTGTGTTAATTAATGAATGAGTGAATGTGAATTCAGTTCATTTGAATATGATTATGATGCCCATACACTAACCCCCAAGTTCAATGCTTGGTATTT
>JAFGRQ010000035.1 GCA_016935155.1 Candidatus Woesearchaeota archaeon | reverse complement strand
AGTAGTTTCAATAAGTGTTTTAGTCTGCCACTTATAAAGAAACATGCAGGAATTTAAAAAGATTCCATGTTAGAGAATTTGAGACTTATTCTTCTGTAAGCGGGAACTTTTCGATCAATATGAATTCTCCTTCATCAGTCTTAACCGCACTGACTTGCACTTTGCTCCCGCTTTTCAAACCAATAGCCTTCGCTTCTCTTGTGACCAAAACCCCTATTCCATTCCCGTAAGTATTGAGCTGTTTTACAGACCTTTCTACAATTTGGCGCTTCGCATCTGTCATAAACTGTATAATACAGTATATAACTAATAAACACAGTATTATACTGTATATTACATAAGATTCTGCAAATTTATCCAGGTTCAAAAGCAAGGTTAATATAAAGAAGTAATATACTGTATATTACTATGAAGAGAAGTAAAACAATAACTTTGCATGGCACAATAATCAATGCTGCAGATTACAATACAGAAGCGATTTTTGGCGGTTTGCCAGTTAAGCCACGAAACCAAATTATTGAGATTCAATTAGATGAAGATTTTTGGCAAATACTGCATCTGAAAAATAACAGAATCAAAATCCTAATTGAAGAAAAAGACATTCCTGAAGAAATAAGATGAAAAGATTACAATGGACAAGTTGGAAAATGAGGATTTAATAGTAGATGCTTACAATGAACTATGCTCGTATGAAAATCTGGAAATTGCTTTTAACAGAGCAAGAAGAGGAAAGACGCTAAAAGAGTATGTAATAAACTTTGAAAAAGATTTGAAGGATAATCTCCTGCAGTTAAGAAGCGAGCTTCTTATGCATACGTATCAGCCAAAACCTCTAAAGACTTTCATTCTTCGTGATCCAAAAACAAGAAAGATAAGCAAATCAGATTTTAGAGACAGAGTAGTTCACCATGCCATATGCAACATAATTGAACCAGTTTTTGAGAAAAGATTCATCTATGATTCCTTTGCCAACAGACTTGGAAAAGGAACACTGAACGCAATAAACAGATTCGACACTTTCAAAAAGAAAGTTTCTCAAAACAATACAATTAGATGCTATGTTCTCAAAGCAGACATCAAAAGCTATTTCGACACTGTAAATCATGACTTGCTCATGAAAATACTAAACAAGAGAATTCATGATGGAAGAATACTCTGGTTGATTAGAGTAATACTTGACAATCATCAAAGCAAAACAGAAAACAAAGGTATGCCTTTAGGCAATTTAACCTCTCAATTTTTTGCTAATGTATATCTTAATGAACTGGATCAGTTTGTAAAGCATAAGCTTAGGGCAACATACTATATTCGATACGTTGACGACTTTGTGATTTTGCATCAATCAAAAACCCTTCTGGAAGAATATAAGAAAAGAATAAATGCATTTCTAAGGGACGAACTTGATCTTAAACTTCACCCTGAGAAATCACAAGTTCTCAGATTAGAAAAAGGCGTTGGCTTCTTAGGATTCCGAGTTTTTTTTCATCATAAAATTCTTGTCAAAAAGAACATGCGAAAGTTTGAAAAGAAAATGCAACGGATGAAAAGATTATATCAGCATGATAAAATTGACAGAGAAAAAGTAATTGAAAAATATGAAGGATGGATAGCATACGCATCCAACGCCAATACATACAAATATCGCAAACGCATGACCAGCAAGTTCAACATGGCCTTTCCTGCAAGACCAGAAATAAGCATAACATCAGTAAAGAAACATGAAAACTTCAATGACAAAGTTTACGCAAGCAAAATAGAATTCACTCAGCAGAAAACTTTGCAGCTGATTAAAAAAGGATTTAATGTGAAGAAAATAGCAGAAACAAGGGGCATTAAGGAAAGCACAGTCTGGGATCATGTTGCCAACTTAGTTCAGCACCATCAATTGCCTCTTAAACGAGTAATGAAACCAGATAAAATTAGGAAAATACTTAATTCTATAAAGTCGCCCGAGGATAAGCTAAGGGACATCAAGACCCGTCTTGGAGATGAATCAATTTCATACAATGAAATACAAGTGGTCTTAGCTAATGTGAAAGGCAAGCATGCAAAAAAAAGCATTTCATATTATGCTGACTGGTATCAAAGAACAAATTGTTTCAGGAAATGCTACTTCAATAAAAATCAAAGGCAGGAATGCCGCTTCAAATTCCAGCAGTTAATCGCTAAAGGATTGGACATGGAATTTTCAAAGCATGATTTCTTGGATTTTTTTCACAACCACGTAAACATATGCAAACTGCCAGACAAAGACAAAAAGAAATTTGTGCCATGGAAAGAATTCAAGGACAATCTAAGAAAACGCAGAAGCAAGAAGTAGTTATTCGCTGTTTGTAATAACTTCTTTTTCTACAAGCTTGTAATATTTTCCAAGCTTGATATCTTCTTCCAGCTTAGCCCATATATCATTCTCAAATTGTTGCATATCCCATTCCTTAAGATATTCTTCAGCCAGTTTGCGATCCTTGAAGACCATAATGTCACATTCTGGATATTTGATGAGTACGGATACTTTTTTCATATTTTCAACCCCCATATATTGCCTGCCCAACAAGGTAATGCACAGTTCCTTATATACCTGAATGTCGCCCTCTTTTAAATATGTTGCTATGATTAGAGAGTTACGAAATTTCTCGAATTTCTACTTATTTAAAATATAGTTCTTCTTCAGTATGAGATTAGACTCTAATTTTGACTGGAAAACATATTCATGGCTAAAGCGAGGCCCTAGAAGAGTGAATGTACTGAAATATATTAATGATTCGGAACATCCAAGAACGGCAACCGAAGTAAAGAAAGAGCAAAAAGTTGATATAACTCAAGCTGCTTTCACTCTTAATGAACTTTATGATAAAAAACTTGTCGGCTGCCTAAACCCAGAAGATCATCATGGCAAGCTTTTCATAATAACTGAGAAGGGAAAGCAGATGCTGGAAAAACTTTCTCTTTGAATCTCATTCTTT
>JAFGRQ010000006.1 GCA_016935155.1 Candidatus Woesearchaeota archaeon | reverse complement strand
TGATTCCTTTTGTGCTTGCATATATTATTCCAATGTACCACATTATGAACAGGACAGCATACTGGAAATGAATCCTGACTCCATCTTTCTTTGAAATCAAAAGAAGCAGGATTCCCAGGAGAGATATGTAAAAGTACATTTTCCCGCCGACTGAACTTATTACAGAATCTATTGATGCCGAGTTCAATTCAGCCACAGTCGTATAAACGTTCGGCCAGAGATTGGCATGGCTTGCCGACTTTATATTTGAGAATGTTATCGGTTCGAAAACAGAGTTTGTGAATGCAAGGAATGAGGTGAACAAAGTTACGAACAATGCGCACGCAATTACGAACACAACTGCAACTTTTCCCAGATGCCTGAGTGTTTCGTCCTGTTTAATTTTTGAGATTGAGAATGTTTTTTTCCTAAGAATGATGTATCCTGCATAGATAACCATTGTTCCGAGCATGAAATCAAATATATACCACCAGCCAATCCAAAATTTTGCAAAAATGCCAACAAGCAGTCCTGCGATGGAGGAGTATATTGCTGTTTTTTTCAAATCTTTTGACTGCATTGCTAAAAAGAAGAACCAAACAATGTAAACTGCAAAGAAAATGTTGTATGCATCAGTGTCAGCGTGGCCCCATGTTGTTCTGCCAAGGAATGCTCCATTGACAGCCATCATTACTGCAGCAAAAAATCCTCCCGTATTTCCTGCAATCATTCTTCCAATGAAGAAAATAGGAATTATTGACAAAGCAGCAAAGATGATCGGGAAATATGTCGTACTTTGCATAATTGTTATTTTTGGATTGAATATACTCATCACTTTGTATATGTATGCAAGGATAACTACGTGGGGGCTTAGTGAAGCTGGTCTTCCGTTGGGTGCAAGCGAATGTGTGTCCCACTGAGTTCCGTTTCTTATCTCATCTCCGGCATAGCCGTGCTCAATATAATTTTCTGTGAATCTAAGGTATGTGTAAGGATCAATATCTGGCATGTATGTGTATCCACTTTCATCCTGGAACAGAGTTTTGTAACTTTTAGAGGCCTGTTCGATTTGAGCATTTACTGTTTTTTTGTTTTGCTTGTAAAAATCTGCATATTGCTGTGCTGCAGTGCTCTCAACATTGCTTTCAGGAAGTGCAGGGTACTGCTGCCTTATTTGGGATTTTATTTGAGATAAATAATACTGCTCGACAGACGACTGTGCCCAGGGCTCAGTCACAGGCAAATCAGATGGAATTAGTCTTATGGCGGCTGCCAAAATCACAGGAATCAAGACAAGGAAGATTATGCCATATTTCTTGAAGAAATCCTTTATTTTATCCTTTGAAAAACCTATTTTTGAGACATCTATTGCTATTTCTTCGTTTGACAAAGCTAAACCCCCTAACCCTTGAATTTTGAAGCCCTAGCTTGTTTAAAAAGCTTTTGAAAGGCCCATTTAACTCCTTTTATATATTTTTCACTATCGAGTAACAACAAAAAAGAAAGGTTTATATAGGAGTATCACTTTCAACGATTACGGCTGCTTAATTTGGGGGTGGCTAATAATACACGAGGAACACAAAAAATGGCAAACAAAATTGCAAAGTGGTTCAAAGGAAGAAGCGATTCTGTCAAAGAATATTTCGTAGAGAAGACGATGGACCGTTACTTGAGGGCAATGAGAAACGCATTTGCAAATGGAATACTTACCAAAGATGAAATTCACGATATCGAAAAAGGAGACGTTCAAAAAAACATCAGGGAAGCTTTGAGATATCTTCCGTTCGAAATTGTTTCTCACACCACACACGAAATCGGAAATGCTAATGCTTACGTTGACAATTGTACAATGTCGGGTGAAGATGTTGATAAAACAGAAATTGAAAACAGACGTGCAGCAGCATTTACACCATCATACAAAAAAATAATCAGCGGAGATTTCAGAAAAGAAATCACAGACAAGGCAGGAGCCGTTGATGTCACTAAATTAAAGAAAGAAAAAGCAGATTTAGAAAAAAGAGTAAAATATTACAGAGGATCTGGTTCAGGATTCTTTTCAAAGAAAAATCTTAAAAGAATGACATTAACTGCAGCATTAACTGCAGCAATGGGAACAGCATATCTATGCAAAGCAGGATATTTGCGTTCTAACGGAAGCGACGGAATGTTTAACAAAGCCGTAGCCAAATATTGCGGAGAATGCGGAGATTCAAAACCAACAATAAGTAAAGTTTATTTGGATGACAAAGTTTTGTCTTTGCCTGTAAACATAAATCCTTGCGGTCAGTATTTAGTTGAATCTGCACCAGGAATGGTTTACATTAAAGCAATTCCACAAGCTCAACCAATAAAAGCACCAGTAGTTGCAGAGCCAACAAAAGTTCCAGCAGTAGAAGGTCCAAAACAAACTTATTACAAATGTTCAAAGGGAAAAATAGTTTCAAAGACATCAGTTGTTGGAAAACAAGGACCAGGTTGGTTTGAATATCAGCCAGATTGTCCAACACCAGTACCAACATCAACACCAGTTCAAGCTCCAGTTAAACCAGGCTTCGGAAGGGCCCCACAGGAGAAATTATAGGAGGAGAAAATAAAATGAAAACAAAAAATGCAATAAGAAATATGATTTGCGGTGCGCTTGCATACGCAACAACATTTTTGCCGGGAACGGTAAATGCAGTAACATCAACAGACATAGCTAATGCTGTGAATACGCCATCAGCTACACAAACTATGACTGCAACACCAACACCTTCCGCAACAAAAACTCCTTCTAAAAAGAAAACTCCTGTACCATTTGAAGATATGGTAAATCAACTTTCAGCCGAAGCCAGAGAAGATATAACTGGAATAGATGAAAATAATGATTATGCACCGGTACCAATATTAAAAGCCAAAGGAAAAGGCTACGTTGTAGTTGGTCCTGGAAAGAACAACCAATTTGATGTTACATTGCCTCAGGCAATTCAAATTTTCTCCGGAGACAAAAATCCAGCAGATTACATTTGGATGGTTCAAAACACAGACAGCACCGGAAATGTTGTTAGCACTTCTGTTCTGACTTACAAAGACGGTAAAGTTTTCAAAGGCAAGCAAGAACTTAATATGAGTGCTTTCAATCCACTTAAGACACCATATTCATTGCAGGCTAAGCCATCACTTAGCAAGCAGAAAAGGGACATAGTTATAATTTACAAAGACCAAATTAAAGCTCATGATTGGGATAAAATATTTTTCAATCAAAAATATCAGTATGGAGATTCCGCAAAAAAGCCAGCAATAAATCCTGCTGATGCTGACGGAGTTTACGTAACTTTCAACGACAGTTTGAATTTCGGAGGAACTCCTGCATTGCTTTGCACTGTTCAGGCATTCGACGAAGTTGGAACTGTACTTAACAAAGGAGAAGAAAGAGAACTTGACCTAAGCGATATTGTGTCAAAGAATCCAAATTTTAGAAAGGAAGTTGACAAAGCAGCAGGAAAAGGAAGCTCGGGCTCCTCAGCATTCGAACAAACTCGTGCTGATTTAAGCATAGGTTATGCAAACAGAAATTCAAGCGCAACTGTTCCAATTCTTGACGGAAAAGGTAGAGTAATCAAACAAGTTTCGCTCGAAGGACAGGCAAATGGTCTCGAAATAAGCACAGACAGCAGATTGAAAGCAAGAGGCAATTCATATTTGGCTCTTGAAGGAAATGCAAGTGCTGGTTCAGCAAAAGACTCAAGCGACGCATTAGAATTGTCAAATTCAAGCGGAAAAGGCTCTTTGAACGCAGGATATGTCAAACAATTCGGTCCTGTTAATGGGGCTCTTGAAGCAGGAGTTGCAGGACTATTCGAAAAATACAAGCAGAGCGGAAACATAGGAATTCTTGGTCCTAACGGAAAAGTTATTCTGAATGTTCCACACACAGGAACTGAGCTTTCAGTTTCTCATGAAGTCCTCGGAAACGGAAAATATCATGGCACGGAAGGCAAGCTGAAACAAAGAGTCACAAAAGATTCTGAAATTGAAGCATCCGCAGGTGTGAGCAGATATGAAGACCTTCGCAGATTTGACTTCGGTGGAAAGGCAACATACTATGTTGTTCCAGGAATCGGAATTTATGTTTCATATGGACAGGGAAAATCAATAGAAAATGACACTAATGACGCCAAGTTGAAGGACAGCCAAGTAAGCGCTGGTCTTAGACTAATCAAGTGAGGTTAAATGATGAAGCTAAACCTTTTTAGTTTTTTATTTGTATTTCTAGTTTTATCTACTTCTGTTTTTGCCGAAGTTTCAGTCAGTTTAAATGACGACGCTTCTGCAACAAATGATTTGGTTTGTTCATTTTCAGGAGAAGGATATGAAAGGGAATGGATTTTGAACGGAATTGTTCAGGACCAATTCAAAAATCAGGAAAGAATAGATGCTTCCAATTTAATGAAGAATGATGTATGGACATGCAATGTCTATTCATTCAGAATCGGAAGATATACTTTTGACAGAGTTCTTCAGGGCTCAGATACAGCAGTCGTGATAAATTCGGCGCCGGTAATAACATCAACATCACCAACATCTGTTTGTGTTGGAAGTGCGTACACTTATGACGTTGAAGCTTTTGATGCAGATGAAGATGTTCTTGCTTATTCCTTGGTTTCGGGGCCATCTGGAATGACAATCGATGCTGATAACGGATTCATAACGTGGATTCCTTCTGCTACTGGAATGTACTCTTTACAGATTTCAGTTACGGACGGAGAAGCAACAGTTTACCAGCTAATTACAATCATAGTTTCAACATGCACTGCAGACGAAATGACTGTCGATGCAATTGCATCTCCTGATTCTGGAGAAAGACCGCTAGAAGTTGATTTCAGCGCAGTTGTTCAGAACGGAAACGGTCTGTTGCACTATGTATGGAATTTTGGAGACGGTTCAGCTCAGTCATTAGATTCAAATCCAACACACACTTACAGCGCCGTTGGAGACTACACTGTGATGGTCATTGTGTACGATTCAACTGTTCCGACTGCAAAGCAGGCAAACGATACTGTCGTTGTTCATGTTATGGAACAAGGAACACCTCTTGCTGTTACAGCATCTGCAAATCCAACTTCAGGAGACGAACCCCTGAATGTTAGCTTCACAGCATCGGCATCAGGCGGATTTGGAGGATATTCCTACTTTTGGACATTTGGAGACGGAGCATCGAGCACTTTGCAAAATATAAATCACGTTTATGATGAGGAAGGAGCTTACACTGCAAGAGTAACTGTAACTTCAGGAACACTGTCTGCAGCAAGAACTTTCACAATAAATGTAGATGAAGAAGATGACGACGATTCAGATTCAGAGGAATACGATTTGTTCGTCGAAAACATAAAATTCGATCCGGAAAATCCTAATCAAGGTTCAGAATTAACGGCTCTTGTTACTCTTGAAAATGCAGGGGATGAAGACATGGACAATCTTCAACTTAAAATGGAAATCGAAGATTTGAATGTTGAAACATCTTCGAGCAAGTTTGACTTGAATGACGGAGACAAAGAAACTGTTGAAGTTGCTTTGGATTTGCCTAGTAAAGTTGCAGAAGGTTATTACACAGTTAAATTCACAATCAAAAACAACGATTTTACTGTAACAAAATACAGAGAATTATTCATTAAAGGAACAAAGGCAAATGTTCAGCCAGTAACATCAACTAATGTTGTTACACAAAACAACATACAAGGTTATTCTGCACCAGCAGGAAAAGCTAGAGTTAATTGGCTTGGAATATGGTTCATGATTTTATTGTTTTTGGCTTTGCTTGCATTAGTTATTTACTTGACTAAGAAAGCAATGACAAAAGAAGAGAAAGTTGAAGTAACTTCTTTAGATGAGATGATTTGAAGATGGGAATTTTTACAAACGAATACGGAGATTTTAGTTGGAAGAGAACACTGATTACCGTAGGCATATTAGCAGCAATTAGCACAAAGGGATGTGTTGCTTTAGATAATAAAGTAACTGGAGAAAACGTATGTCAAGGTCAAGTAACAAGTTTCGGAAGAACTGGGTTGATTTGGCCAACATATGAAGGCACATTCGCGATAGGCGGAGAAAATAGAAGCGAATCTGGATTTTTCAGTTTGGATGAAAAAGCAAGACATGGAGAAAATTTACAGGAACTTGCAGCTCAATTAACAAAAGCAGTAGAAACAAGATCAAATGTAAGAGTTTACGAAAGAACAGTTGCTTGGCCATTACCTTGGAATTCAAAACAGTTTTCACGTTTATACAAAGTAGAAGTTATTGATGCGCAAACTCCAACACCAATTCCAACAAAATAATTCACACTCAAAATGAAACAAAACAAGGAGATGATTTGAAAATGGATAAAAAAGACCTTCTTACAATCACAGCAACAGAATGGGCAAAGACATCAGGAAAATCTTTGCGTAATTATGTTGCAGTCGGACTTCAATTTTCAGGAATAGCTGGATTCGAGGGATTCGTAACAGATCATATTTTACAAGAGGTTCCTAAACGAGCAGAAGTTGTTGTCTCGTACAAACTAAATGTAGAGAGAATTGAGCGTTACAAGACGCTTCCAGATTATCGTTATAATGCTGTAGGTACTGCTCTGATACCAAAGAAAACACACAACAAAGCTCATAAAAACAAATAGTAATCCGTTACTACTAGCCAATACTCAATAAACGAAAGGTTTATATACTGGTTATCAATAGTAAGCTCAAATTTAGGGGGTTTAAGACTTCAAAATCATATGTTTGGAGGAATACAAATGAAAGGAAATGTTATCGGTTTGATTGCATTGCTCTTAGTTTCAATGCTAAGCGTAATGACTAATGTAAGTGCGGCATACGACAGCCTAGGAGTTAGTATTGTCGATGTCAAAGTTAATGGCGACTCTTTGAGTTCTAACCAAGTAACTAAAACACAATTCGAAAGAGATTCTGAATTAGATGTTAAAGTCCAGCTCCAAACGGACGCATCAACATCTGCAGAAGACGTTGAAGTGACAGTATTCCTTACAGGCAGCAAAGACAAGATTTCTGAAACTACAAAATCTTTCGATGTTGTTCCAAACACAATTTACACTAAAACGGTAACTCTGGACGTTCCTCAAAGAATGGTTGACAGAGAATACCAACTTAGAGTTGTTATCGCAAGTCCAAACAGCGAAACACTTGATTTCGAATACCCATTATTGATTGATGCAGTTGAAAACAGCATAGCAATAAAGGAAGTAACATTCTCGCCTAACGACAAAGTTATGGCAGGAAGAGCTTTGACAGCCACTGTAAGAATGAAAAATTACGGAATGGTTGACGAAGACGATGTTAAAGTCAAAGTAAGCATACCAGAACTTGGAGTTGAAGAAGTCGACTACATCAATGAAGTAGAAAAAGATGAAACAGTTTCAAGCGAAGAAATGCTTTTGAGAATCCCTGCAACAGCTAAAGCAGGAACATACGACGTTGACGTAACAGTTTATTACGACGACTATGATGAAGATACTAAAGCAAGCTACCAAATAACTGTTGTTTCAAATGAAGCAGTTCAATCTGTTTCACAGGAAACATCAACAGGAAGCCAGCTTTCAGGAAAAATAGTAATCACTCTTGGACCTCAGGCACAAACAGTCGCTAGAGGGGAAAGCGGAGTTGTTTACCCATTAACAATCTCAAACGGCGAAAATACAGCAAAGACATTCACTTTGGTTGCATCAGGAACAAGCGATTGGGGAACAATTAAAATGAGCCCATCAAATGTAATCGTTTTGAACCCAGGCGAAACCAAACAAGTTTACGTTTACCTAGCGGTTGCTGAAAATGCAGCTCTTGGAGAACACGTATTCAGTGTTGATGTCAAATCAGGAAACAATGTTGTTCAGCAAGTTCCATTGAAAGCTGATGTGCTTGAATCAAGCGCTTCATCTTGGGACGGTGTCAAGAAAGCATTGCAGGTTGGAGTAATCATACTCGTAATCTTGATCTTGGTCTTGGCAGTTGTAATTGCTTACCAGAAGAAATTCAAGGGAAGCGACGCCAAAGTAGTAGAAGACGAGCAAATCGCTCAGACTTACTACTAATTTTTTTCTTTTTTCTTTCAGTTTTTTACTTTATTTTCTTCTTGATTTAGCTCTGTGCTTTGATTAATGACTTTCATTACATTTTTATATCACTTCTTTGTTGAGGTTTCATGACGGGGTTGCTGAGAATAGGAATTGATAATGATAATGTTCTAGAACCTACTTTTGAGGTTATGCTAGAACAATGGAATAAAAAACACGGCACAAACATAACTACAAATAATGTGCATTCTCATGACTTTCACACTTCTTTTGGAATATCTGAAGAAGCTGCGCTTAAACTGATGGACGATTTTTTCAGGTCGTGGAGATTTAGATTTTTGAGACCATTTGACGAGGCAAGATTTGTCATTGAATCATTAAAAGACAAGGCAGAACCATATGAAGTGACAGCCAGACCGAAGCCGTATCACAGAATGACAAAATCCTGGACAAAAAATCATTTTGACAAGTTATTCAAAGAAGTGCTGTTCTGTAATTATTATGATAAATCATATCCCTCGGCTACAAAATCAGAGGTTTGCAAGCAACACGGAATACAAATGATTGTTGATGACAACATAGAGTATGCAAACGAGTGTGCAGAACAAGGAATAAGGGCCTTGCTTTATGACAGAAATGGACAATACGGCTGGGCGAAAGGAGAAATTCACCCCCTTGTAACAAGAATTAGTTCTTTATACAGCATAAAGCACTATGCCGAAGAGTTCTTGGAAGAATCGAATAGAAAATAAAAAAAGAAAAATTACTGAAGATTTATTTCTTCAATAATTTGTTTCTCTTAACATAACCCCAAAGCTTTTTTGTCATTTCGCTTGGTGTTACTGATCCACCGCCAATTACTTTTGAAAGATTAGCGTCTGGTCTGATTGTCATGCCACCGAAAGGTTTTCTTGCCATTTGTTTGTCACCCCTTTTTGATTGTTCTACCTCGTAAAAAGTATGTTCAGTTTATATATGTTTCGTATTTTGCGTCCGATTTCCCTCGTAAAAAGCTGTTTTCTCCCTCGACGAGTGATAATTTCAGCTATTTTTCGTCAATTATTTTCCATATCCTTTCAAACTCAGAAACGTATTTTTTAGATAGCTCTTCGTCGTAAATTATGAGCAAATTCTCGTCGTTTTTGGTGTCTCCATTCAAAGAAGGGTTCATAGAACCAGTTACAACGACCTTTTCATCGATGATAAACACCTTATGATGCAGATTTGCTCCAGTTGCCTCCCATTTTACTGGAATTCCTGATTCATTCAGCTTTTGGAACTCTGCATAGGGATTATTTTGGCTTTTTTCCATCAATCCTGCAACATTCAAGCCCTCTTTTTTCTTTCTAACAAGCAAATCTCCTATTTGGTCGTGTGTGAAGCTGAATGTGATGAAATAAATGCTCGATTTTGCCTCGTTAAGAACATAAAGTATTTTATTTGCGCACCAGTCTTCCGGACAGAAATAAACATTAACAATATTGTTGTTGATGTAATGAGAGTTCTGCAGAGTTTCTCTTCCACCAGAAAATGTTTTGTTAAATAGCTCTCCAAACTCATCATTATAAGTCTTAGCCAGTTGTTTCGAATGCAAAATCAAAAAATTGTTGTAATTTATGGATGTATCTCTTTTTGTAGGATTCATAGAGCCAGTCAAAACAGTTTCATTGTCCAGAATGCAGAATTTATTGTGCATTTGTGAATATTTTGGGTCAACAGCAGAACCAGAAGTTATAATCGAGCTTTCATGGTCGAAAACAAGTCTCGCTTTCTTGTTTTTCATTATTTCTGCAATCTCGGGCAAATCCATATCATAAAAAGCGCAGTTTATGTCATTAGCTGATTTCAATTTCTCCGCCAGAATGCTTCCGCAGTCATCAAAAGGGCAGAAATAGACTTCTGTTTCGTCATTATATTCTTTAACAACATTTCCTGTAACCGTACAGGCAGAAACAAACACAAATAAAGCCATCAAACTAATTATTTTCCACATCATCTTTAGATTTCACCAGTCCAAATGCAGAAGCAGGATTTCTTTGTCTTATTTTTTCATATTCTCTGCTTCTTCTTTCAGCTTTGAAATGGATTTTGAGTATTTTTGATGCAGAAACAAGCTCTGAATCAAGAACAGGAACAAAAATTTTAACAATTTTGCTGTTTTTCTTCTCAATCGAAGCTTTTTTCTTCATCATCTCTTCAAAAAATGCTTCTGCTTCATCATCTGCCGTAATGGGGATGACTATTTTATCAAAACCAACAACAACTTTTCCACCAAATGCGGGTTTTACAACTTTAATTTTCAATGGAAGGTCCCCAACAGCTTTTTTCAAAAAGTATTCAGCCAATTTTCCGTGAACCAATACTTTTTCGTTTTTAGAAAACGGATTTTTCAGTCTAATTTCTTTCTTAATTCTGCTCACAAGCACTTCAAGAAAGCAATCCTTGCACAAATCTCCGTTTGGATAAGAAATTTCAGCATTTCTGCCGCACTTTAGGCATTTCATATTTATCTTGGAAGTTCATCCCTTAATCTGTCTTTCGCCTCTTCGTCTTCAATTAACTCAAGAATCTTGTCAGACAAATCTTTGACTGTTCCATCATTAAGGCGAAGTTCGAGCTCCTCAGTTGCAAGATAGACTGCTAAATCACTGACATCACTTTCTTTAAGAGAACAGATTTTTCTCTCAATGTCTCTGTATAAACCCGCTTCAGGACTTCCTATCATCGGAGGAAGCACATGAAATTTGTTGTGGAGATCCTTCATGTGCATAAGGCCATCATATATTCGAAAGCCATTTTTGTATGCTGTTTTGAACTCAATTTCCTCATCGAGATGTACTCTATCGTGAACCATGGCCCTTTCTTAACCTAACAGCTATATTTACCTTTCTCTTATTTATTTTCCATATGGTAATCTTGGCTTATTCACCATTTTTGAATGGTAAAAACAGCGAAAAGTTTAAATATTACTTGGGTTTACAGATGATATTGGGGTTATTTTAATCACAGTCCATGTTTCGAACTTGCGTTCGAGTCTAGACAATTCGCTTACGCTCATTGTCTATCACCTCTTTTTCCCGAGCAAATGCCTTCGGGCATTTGCTCAGGGTTTGAGTTTTATTTCAAAGTAATTCTTCTTTTGTGCTGTTTCTTTAACGCAAAAACACACAGAAAAATAACAAACAAAGAAACCGCTCCAAGCAAAAAATCAATTTTAAATTCAAACGGCTTCTTCTGCGGAAAATAAATATCCAGGTTGCTTAATTCAATTCCGTATTCAGCATAAAGCAATGCCATGTATTGGTCCTTGTCTTTTAATGCTGTTGCATATTCATAATAACTGTAGCCAAGAACAGGAAATGTCCCGCTTTCAATCTGCTTTATGATTTTATTTTTTGCAGCGAGTATTTTGCTGTCCACCAAATAACTGATGTCGGATGTTGATGCATACAACGCGCCAAGCAAAACATCAATGTCCGCTTTTGATTTCGATGCTTTGAACAAGCAAAGAGCATAATCTTCTGTTTTTAGATAAGATCTTGCATTGTCAAGCTCTTCTTTTGTTTCTTTTAGCAAAGATGGTGTGTAAATAGAAACATAGTTGTACAATTCATTGACTTCATTTATTTTTGCGCTGCAGCTTTCCTTAAGTTTTGTTTCATCTATGTTTTTCCCAGATTTTTCCATGAAATTTTTCCAGGAATCTGCACTGTATGCCCTCTCAAGAGCGTAACTGACGCTTCTTTTAGAAGTGTTTCCTTCTTTTAAGTTGTCTCTTGCATCAAATATCCTTTCGCGGATAATCATGGCTGCCTCAAGCTGTCCAAGATTGGTTATTTTTGTAGAATTAAGGAATTTCTCAAGCTCTATTAGTTTTTTCTGTATTTCAAGAGATTGATTTTGAGTTTCTGAATTTGTTGAATTGGATGTTTCGCTCAAGATTTCTCTCGCATAGACATTTGAACCAAAGCATCTGCTTGATGACGAGTAGAATTTTCCTTCGGAATAAAGAATTTTTGATTCTTCAGACAAATTAATTGCCATTTTTTTAATTTTTTCATGCGCCGAATCATTAATGTCCTTGATTTGTGCAAGCAGCTCCTCGTTTCTTTCGCAAATTTCCCTGTTCATGGACCTCATTATGCTTTGATATTCTGCATCAACCACTATTTCTTTGTTTTCTTTGTTTGTTCCTGTAAATATCGCATATGCTTCGTCTATGTTTGAAACTTCAATTAGAGAGATTTTTGATTCGTTCTTTATCTCATCAATTTCGCTGGAATTGAGTTCTCCCCCGGGAATCAGAACTTTTTTCATTCCTGCATTTTCGGCGGCCTTCACTTTTTCTTTTATTGCTCCAACAGGACCTATTACTCCTCCCGAATTGATTGTTCCAGTGATTACTGTGTGGGCATCGAGATTCTTGTTTTCAAGAGAGGCCATTGTGAGAAGAGTCATTGCGGCTCCTGCACTAGGTCCGGCAATAACTGGTGATGCCGTTTTCATTGAATACATGAAGTCCTTGTCTAAACAATATTCTTTTGATGTTTCACAGGCAATCATTTTTGCAACTCGGAGAGATATTTGCGTGTCAATCTGGGAGAGAGGATATGTTTCCATGAAAATTTTTCCAGAACCATCAATAACAGTTAAATCCAAGTCAACCGCTGTTCCTTCATTTGTTTCCTGGCTTACTGCAAGAAGCTTGATGGTGTTTTTCTGTGCATATGCTGATGAGGAAAGAATTATGAGCAAAATCAAAATAAGAAATTTCTTCATTTTCTGTCGTGCTTGATGTCGGCAGTTCGCAAGTTTCTTCTCTTCCTTATGTACCTCAGCAGTCCATGCGGATCAGTTTTTTCCTGGTAAATTCTCAGTCCGATATAAAGTATGATAAGAACACCTATGACAATCATTACAGTTTTTCCTTCATCTGAAAATAAATTTATTGCGGTTGATGCGGTTTTTTCAATTTCTTCCTTTGTTTCTTTTACGTCCTCAAATGTTTTGGCTGTTTTGTTTCCCTCAAGAAGAACTGCTCTTGCTAAGTTGTATTCTGTCTTTTCACCTTCATTTCCTGCCTTGTCGACTGCAGAAATGAAGTAAACTTTGCTGTCATCATCAGCATCCCAGTATGTCTGCAGTGTGGACGCCACTACGCCGGTTAGGTCATATATGTTGTAATATTCAACGCCGTTTTGGTCTGTTGCTGTGCTCCATGAAATTCTGTTTCCTGAGCTGGCGGCATTTGAAATTTTTGACGGTCCGGTTCTGTCATAAACATATTCGATGACGAAGAATCCCGGCATGACGTTGTCTTCCTCATCTGTGCATTTTATAAAAATTCTGTTTGTTCCTTCTTTTAGTGAAGCATTCATTGAATGATTTGTTACGTACTTCGAACTGACAAGCGATGTCGCGTTCTGTTCAAGGCCCATCACACATTTTGCCGGCTCGCTGGTTGTGCATGAAAATTCCTGTTTATTCGAAATTATTTTTGAGGGACAAAACAGCGAAGGCGGAGAATCGTCACCTCCTTTTGTTTTTGTGACTGTTGTTTTCATATCTAGTTGATTATAAATGATAAACTCGAAAGTGTGCTTGGCTTTGTCGTCATGTATTTGGTACATGTTCTTGCTTTCAGTTCCAGTCAAGTCTTCTCTGTAAACACGTTCGCCATCCTGATATATTTCAATGAGTTTTAGACCAGCACTATCGCTAACTTGCCAGTTAAATTGAATTTCCTGCGGAAGAACCTTTTCTATGGTAAATTCGCTAATCTCCGGAGGAGCCGCAAAGACAGCATTTGCAACTAGTAAAATCAATACCAGTGGTAAAAAAACCTTTGTGTTAATCATTTCTACCTCATTCATAAGCCTTAAAGCTAATATTTAAACTTTATCCTGCTGCCAGTGTGTTCGCAATGCTGCCGGTTACGTATACTTCTGCTAGGGCTCCAATTATGATGAAAACAACAGAAAGAATAAGCATCCATGTGCTGTCTTTAATCGTGTTTCTGAAGGGAGAGGTTCCAATTTTTTCCTTTACTAATGCCTTGGAGACAATTCCTCCTGCGAATGCTGCAAGAATGAACCCGAATATTTCCGGCACAAAATGAACCGAAAGAAGCAAGGCTGTTGTTTGAGTGCTTTTCGCAATCATTGATGAAAAACCAAGAACGAAGGAGGCAAAAACGCTCGCTGTTCTTACCAATAGAAAAAATGCTCCTGCGCCGTAAAAAAGGGACACTATAAAGGAAATAATTATGACTTCAATATTGTTCGTGATAATGCCGAAGAGCTTGTTTGTATCTGAAATTTCTTTGTTTACAGCAAGTGCATTTTGC
>JAFGRQ010000034.1 GCA_016935155.1 Candidatus Woesearchaeota archaeon | reverse complement strand
TATATTAACAGAAGAGAGCATATGACACTCAAATACATGAAAACAATCGAATATCAAAAAACAGACGGAAACAAATCTGTAGAAACCTTAACTAAAACAGAAGAAAAAGGATTAGCTGGAAGGATGAGTTAGCTTTATATCTGAGTTCTTGTTGGTTAGTGCATGAATCTCCATTATGAAGCAAGAATCAAGGAAGCAAAAGATATTTCTGACAAAATCAAAGATATTTCTGACGCAGTTATGATTGTTGGTTCCGTTGCTTACAATCCAGATGTTGTTCATGAAAAGACCGATTTGGATATGGTTGTTATTTTCGATTGCTTTTCAAATTTCGAAGAACTGCACAAAAGACTCGGTGTTGAATATAATGGTGTTGCCGATACGGGATTTAAATCGGGCACAGTGGATGTTTTTACCATAAACACCAAAAAGGATTTTCCTGTTGGAATTTCGGTTTGGGAACCTGAAGCACTGGACAAAATAGTAACGCTTTCAAAAGAAGAACCAATCAGAATATTGCGCGAACACGGATTCAACAGGCCATCACAAAGTGAAATTTTGCAGAGTTTTAGCGGAGAAATATATCCAAAGGCAGGTAAGCGAGAGGCGTATCAAGGACAAGTACTACAAACAGTCCATCAATACAAAGAGGTACCGAATAGTTTGTTTGCTCGTGGCGATATCTTCATGGGCGTAATGATGAATAATCTTTTGCTCAATCCCGTTGTTCTTCACCAAGAAGACGACTTGATGGATTTTCATCTTAAACAATTAGATAAAAACCTAAGATGGAGAGTGAAAGAGATTTATGGAACAACAAAGCACATCTCAATCAAAGACGCTCTTCCGCAAAAAATAGCAGAACAATTACCTTATGAATCAGTACTAGGAATAGATTCACGGATTAATCCATAACGTCTATCTCTTAGTTCTTCTTCTTGCGTTCATCTTTCTTTTGTTGCCTTGAACGTATCTTTCTCTTCGTTTGACGCTTTCTGCATTTTTGTTTTCAGACTTTCTGAATTTGTATTGATTTCCATCCAAAGCAAATTGTTTTTTCAAAACATTCAGTAAAGCAACAAATGCTTCGTGAACTGCTTTTGGCAAGTCCCAGTCATAAACATTGTCAACATTTGCAACTTTTGTTGCGTAAATTAATTTTAGATGAACAGAATATTTTGAACGGTGTCCGCCTTTATTGTATCCTTTGACGTGAACAAGTAAATTAACGTCATTGTGAGCGTCTCTTTCCAATTTTGGAAGATACTGCTCAGTTATGCCTTTGACAATTGTCTGTTCCAACGGTTCTAGTTCTTTTAGACCTGTGTATTCTGCTTGGTATGTCATGAAGAATTAGTAATGGAATGGCGTTTTTAAAGTTTGCGTAAGCAACTTTCGTGGCTTGTTTGGGATTTGATAACATTCGGTATCATTTCGTTTCCACAGGACAACCGCGACGAAGACATTTAAACACAAAAGAGAGAGAACCAGTATGAAGATTACGAAAGAAATCGCAGAATGTGTTGGTTTGTGGTTAGCTGAAGGAAACAATAAATGCAATAATGAAATAACTTTCACAAACAATAGTTATGATTTGATTCTGTATTTCGATGATGTTTTGAGTAAATTATTTGAGACTTCAAGTAAAAGACTTTATGTTTATTCTGCAAATGGTCAAAATATCAACATCAATTCATCAGCATTTATTTTTATAAAATATTATGAAGATAACAGAGCAACAAAACCTTATTTTATGTGGCGTTTAGCTTCAGTCGAAAAGATGAAACAATGGAAACTATTAGTCGAATTTACGTTATCTCAAAAGAAACACTATCCAGACATTCTTCGTGGCTTTTTTGCAGGAGAAGGAAACATTAAAACAGGAAGTCACGGAAATCGTGTTTTGAGAATAGCTCAAAAAACGCAAAAAGATTGGATTTCGAACATATTGCTCGAATTAGGATTTAATTTTTCTTTTGAAGCATCACATAGGCAATACATCATTTCCGGAAAATGGAATTGGGACATATTTGCCAAATTAAAATTAGCGGATTTGCATCCGTTGAAAAATAGCCTGTTTTGGTCAGTATATTCCGGATTTAAACAAGATCACTATCAAAAATTATTTCTACACAAAGTTTTGCTATCTGATTTGAAAATTCCAAGGACTGCGAGGTGGCTTTCCGAGAAATACCATCGTTCCCAAGACAGAATAGCCGAGGTTTTATCAGAACTAAAATCAAATGGGAAAGTTGTCGACATCAGGATTGGATGTACAAATATTTG
Organism: Candidatus Woesearchaeota archaeon; assembly: GCA_016935155.1. GTDB lineage: Archaea > Nanobdellota > Nanobdellia > Woesearchaeales > UBA10107 > UBA10107. Next base: position 17,452 of record JAFGRQ010000034.1, on the reverse strand, counting down.
GAAGTTGCCCGAACATAAGAACAAAGTTTAATAATGGATGATTGTCTCCTAGTTAATATGGTTTTTACTCTCGGAACGGATGAAGCGGGGCGTGGGCCAGTACTTGGTCCGTTAGTCATCTGCGGAGTTCTTGCAAGTGAAGAACAAGAAAAGCAATTGATGGAAATTGGCGTTAAAGATTCTAAGATGCTCACTCCCATTCAAAGAGAAAGAATGTTTGAAAGAATTGTCAAAGTTGTTGAGAAATACGAGATCGTAATTATTCAACCAGAAGAAATTGACGATGCTGTCGAAGGAAAAGGCGGTTTAAATTTGAACTGGTTGGAAGCAATAAAGAGTGCGCAAATAATAAATAAGTTGAAGCCAAATGTTGCTATTTTGGATTGTCCATCAACTAACATAAAAGCATATTCTGATTATGTTGCAAAACATGTAGACGGGTGTGTGAAAATAATCGCGGAGCATAAAGCAGACCAAATTTATCCAATCGTTTCAGCAGCTTCAATTTTAGCAAAAGTTACAAGAGATGAGGAAATTCAAAAATTAAAGAAACAATACAAGGTTGAATTTGGTTCTGGATATCCAAGCGACCCATTAACTCAGATATTTATTAAAAAATTCCATGACAAATTTCCTTTCTTCAGAAAAAGCTGGGAAAGTTACAAGAACATTGCAAAAGGAAAGAGTCAGACGAAATTGTTCAGTGAAAAGTAGTAAAAACCCTTCCCCAAGCCGTCTAAACCTCATTTTCAGAACTTCCCGACCACAACCTTTAAATATGAAGTAGGGGTTATTTTAATAATAAAAAAGCGTCTGGAAAGGGTTAGCATGACTAAAATCAACAAACTAGTAATGCACGGATTTAAGTCCTTTGCAAGGAGGACGGAACTTCTGTTCACAAACGAGTTCAATTGCGTTGTTGGTCCAAATGGTTCTGGAAAATCAAATATTTTAGATGCATTGTGTTTTGTTCTTGGAAAAAGCTCAGCAAAAGCCCTCAGAAGCGAGAAATCCTCTCACCTAATATACAACGGCGGGAAATCAAAAAAAGCAGCTGAAAAGGCAGAAGTTTCAATCTATTTCGACAACACTTCAAGAGCTTTTCCGCTTGACGCAGACGAAACAAAAGTTTCAAGGTTTGTAAGCCACAAAGGAAGCTCGACTTACAAAATAAATGATAAAACAGTTACAAGACAGCAGGTCGTTGAACTTCTCAGTCTCGCAAAAATAGATGCAGACGGTCACAACATAATTTTACAGGGAGATATTGCTAGATTCTGTGAAATGGGCGGAGAAGACAGAAGACTTCTGATTGAAGAAATTGCAGGAATTTCAGTTTATGAAGATAAGAAAAACAAGGCAATGTCAGAATTGACAAGAGTTGATGAAAGATTAAAAGAGGCAGAAATAATTCTCAATGAAAGAGGAGATTATCTCAAGGGATTAAAAAGAGAAAGAGACGAAGCGATAAGATATACTGATGTTAACAACAAGTTAAAAACAAGCAAGGCTTCTTACATAAGCAAGCAGCTTGAAAGAAAATCTTCTGAATATCAAAAGTATGACGATGCGATAAAGAAACACAACGAAGTCATTGAAGCTCAGGCAAACAAAGTTGCTGAACTCAAAAACGCTGTTCTGAAAAACAAGACAGAAACAGAAAACATAAACAACGAAATTGAAACAAAAGGGGAAAAAGAACAAGTTTCCCTGCATAAAGAAGTTGAAGAATTGAAAGTCACAATTGCAACATCAAAAAACAATATTGAATCAGCGAAGAATGAAATTGTGAAAGTAAAGCAAAGAAAAGAGCAGCTGGAAGACAACATAAAGGAAGTAAATGAAAAGATAAAGATAATAAATTCTGAACAGTCAGCAACTCAAAAAGAAATTTCAATCAAAAACAAGGAACTCGAGCAAATAAACAAGAAAATAGAAGAACTGAGAAAGAAAAACAATTTAGACGGCGCAGAAGAGATTGAAAAGAAAATTGATGCACTGGACAAATCAGTAGATGAAAATCAAAAAATAGTTCTTGATTTGAGACAGAAGCAGCAGGAAGCAATAAGAGAAAAGGACAAGTCAGAATTCCAAATAAGAGCTTTAGACGAAAAAATGGAGAAAATGCTTGAGCTTGAAAAAGAAAACAAAGTTCAGCTGGAAGAACTCAAAGGAAAGAAAGAGCAGTTCAAGAAAGCAACATCGGAATTAAACCAAATATTAAACAAAAACTCAAATATTTCAGCTCAATTAGGAACAGCAAGAGGAAAATTAAACACAGCAAGAGACGATTTGTCAAAAATCGAGGCAAAATTGTCTGCAATAAAGGAAGTGGACGGCGCTGTTTCGCAAATTCTAGAACAAAAAAAGAAACTTGGCGGAATTTACGGTTCAGTTTCAGAATTAGGAAAAGTAAGCTCGAAATATTCATTGGCTTTGGAAATTGCAGCTGCAAACAAAATCAAGTCGGTTGTCGTTGACAGCGATTCAACAGCGCAAAAATGCATCGAATTTCTTAAAGAAAAGAAATTAGGAGTTGCACATTTCATTCCATTAAACAAAATAAAAGGAAAAGACATAACTGCAGAAGAAAGAAAGATTGCATCCAAACCAGGAGTTGTCGGATTCGCAATTGATTTAGTTGATTTCGATAAAAAATATGAAAGAGCATTCTCTTATGTGTTTGGTTCTACTTTGGTTGTTGACAATCTTGATGTTGCAAGAAATATCGGAATCGGAACAATAAAGATGGTTACAATTGATGGAGATGTTTCAGAAACATCCGGTTTGATGTCCGGTGGTTTCAGAGACAAGAGAAGAGGAGCAGGATTTACTCAATCTGAACTTGATGACGAGCTTAAAAAACTTCAAGCAGCAGTCGGCGATCATGAATCTTTAATTTCAAGACTTGAAAAAGAAAGAGTTGAAACAGAAGACCAGATAGGAAAATTAAGAACGTTCAAGGCAAATCTAGAAGGAGACATAATCAAGTTAGAAAAAGTTCTTCACTTGCAGTCTGATGATACTGATGCATCAAGCAAAGTGAGAAAAGAGCAGGAAGCTCTTCTTGCAAAGCTCGACAAGGAAATAAACAAGATTTCAATGGACATTTCTGACATAAACTCAAAAATGGCCGAAGCAAAGATGGAGAAACAGGAATTAAGAGACAAGATAAGCCAGATAAGAAATCCAATTTTGCTTGCTGAACTGAATACATTCGAACAAAAAAGAAGCCAAATAAAAGAAGAAGTAATCAAATTGGAAGCGTTGATGAAGAACTTCGAAACTCAAATTAAAACAATGCTCTCTCCTGAAACTGAAAAGACATTCAACATAATCAAGCAGCACGACAGAGAAGAATTAGAGTTCAACGAAAACATAAAGAAGTTGAAAGAAACAATTGATACTTCTTCAAAGATATTAAAAGAGAAAGAAGTTCTTGAAGAGAAATTCATGCAGCAATTCAAGGGATTGTTTGTCAAAAGACAGAAAATTGACAAAGATATTGCTGAAATTGAAGATAAAATTGAGGATGCCTCTGAAAAGATGAGAAAGGCAGAATTGGAAGTTAATACTGTTAAATTAGAATCTGTAAGAATATCAACAGAGCTTGATGGATTGAAAAAAGAATTCGAGCAGTATGAAGGGGTTGAATTAGATACAAACACTCCTGAAGCTGAGCTTAAAGCTTCAATTTCAAAGTTTGAAACTGCATTATTGAGAATGGATTCAGTAAACATGAAAGCTCTTGAAATGTTCGATATTGTTGAAAAAGAATTCAATTCATTGTGCGAAAAGAAAGATGGTTTGGCAAAAGAAAAAGAAGATGTTTTGATGTTAATCAATGAAATTGAAACAAAGAAGATTGAACTGTTCACAAAATCATTTGATGCTGTGAATGACCAGTTCAAGAAAGCATTCTCTCAATTAACAACAAAAGGAGCAGAAGCATTCTTGAAACTTGAAAATCCTCAGGATCCTTTCTCAGCAGGTGTTGATGTTAAAGTTAAAATCACAGGAAACAGATTCATGGACATAAGAGGTTTATCAGGAGGAGAAAAAACAATGACCGCTTTGGCTTTCATATTCGCAATACAGGAATACGAACCTGCTTCATTCTACATCTTGGATGAAGTTGATGCCGCATTGGATAAAGCAAACGCTGAAAGACTTGCTAATCTTGTTGGCCAGTATTCTTCAAAAGCACAATATGTAATGATTTCACACAATGATGGTGTGATTGGCGCAGCAAAAACATTGTATGGAGTGTCAATGGACACACAGGGAATTTCTAATGTTGTTAGCTTGAAACTTTAATTTTCCTAAAGGATTAATTTAATATCCTAAATCCAATTCTTTGCTTAATTTTTGAACTATTTTAGAAATTTTCTTTCTTTTATCAGGATTAGTTTCTGTAATTAGTCTTTTGTTCCAATCTTTCAATACCAAAAGCTTATGAACACATTTTGGGCACAGGTCTTGTTCAAATTCCCCTCTGACCGTTCCCTTGAATGTTTTGCCGCAAGCCCTGCACTTGAGCTCCTTTGTTTTTTTTCTAGCAAAAATTCCCATACCCTTATCAAGGACCACAAGAATATTTAAAGATGTTGTTTTAATCGGGGTTTAATGGTTTTTAAATTGGCTTTGGCTTGAAACTTTAAGCAAGTTTATATATTATTTAGACTTTTTTATTTCATGGATAAATCTCTTAACTTGGTTGAAGGTTTAGAAAAAGTTCATTACGGAAAATATGTTGTTGTTCCTTCTTTTAGCGATAGGCACGTTATTGCATATGATAAAAATCCTTTGAGAGCATTAAAAAAAGCCGAGAAAGCAGGATACGAAGAACCTGTCTTAATTTATGTTCCCAACCCGAAAATTCCGCATTACTATTTCTGTGGTTTAGAGCGAAGAATTGCCTGAAATCGTAGCAATCTTTTTAAAACAACAAAGTAATTCTACTAATTATATGCACCCAACCAAAAAAGAGGAGTTTTTGCACATATTTGGAGTTTCTTTAGCTTTGATTGCAGCTGCTTCAATGATGTACATGATTAGAACTCCTGTTTTGACTGGTTCTGTTGTTTTGGAGTCTGATTCAGCAGCAAATGTTGCTGTCGTTACTGTGATGATTCTTTCAAGCATCGCATTGGTTCTTGGAGCAATTGTTGTTGTCCACAAATTAAAAAAAGAGCTTGAAAAACATTCAAAAGCAATTGTGATGGGAGTTCCTGTAAAAAATCTCGAATTGGCTTCGTATGTGATAAAAGCAAGAAGAAACGGATTTAATGATTCTCAGATTATTTCTAAATTAAAAGAATTGGGCTGGAAGGAAATTGAGATTAGGAGGTACTTAAAATGAATACCAACTCTAAAAATGATGTTGCAAAGGTCACGCTAATAGGAATTTTGATAGCCGCCGTTTTTGCAACGGGTCAGTATATCCCGTTGGTTTCAAGTGCGAAAGTGATTCCCATAGCGGGATTTCCCATTGAAGAAACATTTGTTTTTTTCGAGAAACTGCCCTTTGTTTTTATCCAATATTCTTTGCCATTGTTTTTGATTTATTTACTTTTAGTAACTCTTAGTTTATTAAAAATATCTCCGCAAAATAAAGACTCGTTGAAGTTTAAAAAAATAACAAAAAACATCTCGACAATCTTTTATAATTTTGCTGTGCTTGCAACGTCATTTATCTTATTTTCTTATTGGATATATTTTATTTTATTGATGGGACTGACAAAAATAATGAGTGTTTCAAAATTAAGTCCTGTTTTTGCTGGTTGGTTATTAGCGATTGGTACCATAATATCCGGACTCCTGATTTTCATGATGCTTTTTAATCCCTTAAAAGACACAATAAATTTAATTAAAAACAAGTTCAAATAATATTATTTTTTTAAATAAATTTAAGAAATCGGAACGCATTTAGTCAGGCTAAAGTACTTTTTAAGTAATGTTACTTTGTCTGCCTTAATGTCCAATATTAAAAATTCGCCACTATTTTTTAACATTTTAACGTCAGCGCAAACATCAGCAGATTGTTCGAGTCTTTCTAAATTTTTGATATTAGTGCCAAGTGCAATGTCGTATGCTTGATTGGTGTATTTGGATGTTGCTCCTCCTTGCCCAACGAAAAAATTATTTCCTGTATCTTGTTTTTTATCGTTATAAAATTTTAAAAGGATTTTCACATCAGAATTTAAATTTCGAATGTGCTCTGATTTTTGCAATAATGACTGAACTCTTTCAGGACTTATTTTGGTAGTTGGGTTTGTTGTTGTTATTTTGCTAATTAGTGCAGTCGTTTTTTTAGTTTCAACCAAGTCATTTGCAATGTCCTGTTGATAATTAACATAAATAAATGCGCTTGTTTCATCCGTTACTGAACCAGAAGCGACTAATTCTTGATATTTAGAACTGTATTCATCTCCGTATATTTTTTTGCAAATTGTCTTAACACGCTTCGCTCGATCAGGAGTTAGTGAGACGTATATGTCGCTTAGACATGCTTCTTTGCTATAACCGCCGCGAATGTAGTTCTCGATTTTTCCTTCCGTCCATTCAGCTACCAACCCATTGCATCGTTCCGTATTGCATAAATATCCTTTATTGAATGCATCATATAATGAATACCTGTAAGTGAAATCAAAAAATTCTTGCGTACAAGTATAGTATTTTTCATGCCATTTAACTACGCCAGATGATTTTTTAGAAGATTCAGTTTCATTGAGTATGGTGCTACCCTTCCCATTCAGAGAATAATCGTCCTCAAAATCACCAACCAGTTGATTAGTTCCTCTTTCTTCGTTTTCACACCCTTCCTCACAACGTTTACAGTTATCTCCGCTACAGTACCAAGTGTATTTTTCCCCAAGTTTTTCTTTTGTACCTGTTGGACTGTTTTCCCAAAATAAATCTTCTTTTTGTCTATCTAAGCCCAAATAGAATGTTTCATATTGGTCATACGGAAGGGCAATCGTCTTATCAAACCATTCTTGACTACATGTGTGATTTTCACCATTAAATACAACAGAAAGTGGTTCTTTGGCAACTTCTTGATTCGTACATCCGCTCAGAAACACAATAAATGAGATGAAAACAATCTCTAAATAGTTCGCAGTTTTAAGTCGCATATACCGGCATAGGTTACGTCCATTTAAAAAACTTCTTAGAAAAATCTGAAAATAAAAAGAAATTGCTGATTTACTTCAACATTAGTTGAAGTTAGAAAGATGAAGTCTTTCTTTACTTCAGCAACAATTGAACATTTTCTCTGCTGTAGTTCCAAGTTTCAGGAAGTGATTTGTTTAGTTTGTAATACTTAACAAGCTTCATGATTTTGGATTCTGTAATCATCATTCCTCTCTTAGCAGTCATGTCCTGTCTGTTCTTTTCCATGTGCTTTTGCAGAGCAATAACTCTTCTCATTAATGAAGTCAAATCTTCAGGAAGTTTCATTTCAACTTTCTTTTCCTTCATTATTGCAGCAACTTGCTTTTTTGTTGATGCCTTTACGTCAGGAACTCCGTATGTGTCCCTCAGCAAAGCTCCAACTTGTGAAGGTGTTTTTCCTTCTTTTGCCAGCTTTACAATCAAAGCTTCAACTTCACTTGCACTATATTTCTGCCAGTGAGGCGCTTTTCTTTCTGCTGGTCTAACTGAGCCAGCCTTTCCTTTCTTTCTTGAATACATTCTTGCCATATTTTATCTCCTTGAGCGGAATAGAAGTACGTTCTATCTCCAGCATAAGCGAGCCGAAACCAGCTTATCTCTCAATGATATTTTAAGAAAATAGGTTATTTATAAAGGTTTTGGGTAGGTTTTAATATGGGTTTGCGTTGCGAATGGCATGAGAAATAAAGAAGTCGATTCGAAAGAATTAGAAAAAATAATAATGGAAATGGGGCACGAAGTGTCTGATCATCAGTTCTGTATTTTTTGCTTAGCATCGGAAATAGACATAAAATCTTGCTTACATACAGACTTCGTTGAAAGCAAATACTGTTCTGATGGGGTGTGTGAACATTGTCAAATCACAGAAGAGGAATCAGGAAAATTCAGGTTAACAAAGGAAGACAGAGAGTATATTTCTTTTATGGAAGCCAAACTTGAAGAATATAAACGAAAAAGAATCAATCAGCTCTTTCTACAAATTTAATCATCGTTTAAATATCTTCCTTAACTCGTCTTTCTTGACTTCAACGTATTGCCCTTCTTTCAAACCTTTGGGCAATTCCAATCCGCCAATTTTCTGTCTATGTAATTTCAGGCAAGTAACGTCAACCATTTCAAGCATTTTTCTTACTTGTCTTTTTTTACCTTCCTGAATTTGAATTGTGTATTCAAACTGTCCTTTTTTCTCAATTCTTGCAGGCAATGTTTTGTAAGGGTCGCCATCAACTTCAATTATCAAACCCTTCCTGAACTTTTCTAATTTCTCAGGATAAATTGTTTTGTCAACGGTTGCTTCATAAGTTTTCCAGACATCAAACTCAGGTTTCAATATTTTGTGTAAAATAGAACCATCATTAGTAATTATCACAAGTCCAGAAGTATCAACATCCAATCTTCCAACAGTAAACAACATGTTCTTAATTTGTTTATCTTTTATTTTTATCAAATCCAGAACATTTTTCTCGTCTGTTTTCTGGCAGGAATAACCAGATGGCTTGTTCATGATGTAATAAACCATTTCTTCAACTAATTTTATTGGTTTTCCGTCAATTGTAACTCTGTGAGGTCTTGATTGATAATAAATATCATAAACTGGTTCTCCATCAACACAAACTCTTCCGGACTTGATTATCTCCATGCATTCTTCTCTAGTATTAACCAATCCAGAACGTTTCAAGATTTGTATTAATCTTGGCTTATTCATTTGACAATCTCTTCAAAACCAAAGCCGTAGCTTTGACATCATCTTCATTGTAGTCAATTATCTTTTTAAGCATTTCTTTGTCTTGTTTGTCAATCCATTCCTGATACCAAACCATCGAGTTGCTTCCAGAAGCATCTGAAGCTCTCCATTTGTAACCAAAGTACTTCGCAACATCTTTCAAATTGTAAAATGAAATAGGCAATATCGCATTCTTCCTAACAAGCACAAGCAAATCCATCATTTTAGATAATATGGATTTTGAAACGTCCGCAGGAATTTTATATTTGTCAAACAACTTCTTGAATATCGTTCTTTCAATGCTTCCGTAATGATATAAATTATAACTTCCCAAAGAAAGTAAATAATCAACAAATGACTTAACAATTTTTTCTTCATCATCATCTGAGTGGAAGTATTTGAACTTGCCGTCCCACAATCCAATTAAATAAACCGTTCCGTCTTCTTTGCTTTCAATATCCAGGCAAATGTGCTTTTCAACTTCAGGAAGTTTTATTTTGGTTATGTTTTCTTTTCCAGTTATCAAAACTTTTGCCTGTTCCTTCCATTTCTTTACACTTTCAACTCCAATTCCTTCAATTTCTGCTAATTTTTCAACATCGGCACCCTCTAAGTCTTCAAATGTTTTAATTCCCAACTCAAGGAGTTTGTAATGGTTCGGTCTTGATAATCCATAAATCAAAGAAACATCGTGAGTTTCAATAGCTGAAGGAATACAAACATTTTTCCAAGGGCAGTCTCTGCAAACAGTGTCAATGTGCAATCCATATTCAAGACCATCCGTAATCAAATCAATCTTAACGAGCGCTTGCTCAAATTTATCTTTATATTTTGTTAAATCAACTGCTTCAACTTCTTCTTTCAAATAAACAATTCCTTTTCCGGTGCTTTTACCTTGAATCTTGGAGAGAAGCATATCGTAAAATATAATTTGCATTATCTGCGATTCTTTACTTCTCAAAGAAGATTTTATGTCCGCAGCAATGTAAATATAATTTCCAAATTTTGATTTTCCTTCCTGTTTTACCAGCAAATCCGGAATTCCCATGTAATTCTTATCCATAAGAACGCCTTGGTAAATGTTTGGAACACCTTTTTTCATTAATTTTACAGTTTCATTGAATCCTTCTTTAAAGTCAAATCGTGCATATTTAGGACGTTCATGCTCAATTTTAGAAATAACCTCTTTTTCATGCTCTCTTCCGGCATCCATTAATTTTCTGCTGAAATCACTCGGCGGAAGCATGAGAGATTTGTCCCTGTTGTGCCTGTTGTAAACCTTGTAAGGGCACGAAAAATACTCGTATAAATCTGTTCCTTCAATCATGCTTTTTCAGTCTGGCCGGCAATATTTAAATCTATAGCAAAGGATTTTGCCATCGGTTCGGCTTGTTAAGCAAGTTTATATTGAACTCTCCTATCTGGAACGCAAACGTAACGAAGTGAAGTTGCGCACAGCTCGGTTCTGCCGAGATTGTGCTTCGTCGAGTTCTTCATTGTAAAAATCAAGAAGCCTCATGCAGTGATGGCAAAATCCTCGACGATAGTTTTATAATAATTGGTTCTTTTTCTTACGTAATGGCCTCTCCCAATTATGAAAAAAGAATAAAAACATTCCAGAAATCAATGAAATGCAATTACGCAGTTCTTGTTTCAAGAGATTACGATTCAAATGTTTATTATTTCACAGGCTTCAAGGGCGGAAACTTTGGATTCTTGGTGATTCCAAAAAAAGGAAAGGCAAGTTTTATCTCGTCAAGCATAGACATAGGAAATGCACAAAACAAATCAATCAAAAAAATAATAATCAAAAAATCAACAAGGGAAGAACTAAGAAAAATAATCAAAAAAAATAAAATAATCGGAGTAGATTTTTCGGCACTTGCTCTTGCCTATTATGCGGGCCTTAAAAAATCAATAAAACCAAAAAAAGTCGTTGATGTTTCACAAATTCTTCTTGAGCAAAGGGCCGTAAAAGACAAATATGAACTGGTTCAAATAAAAAACGCAGCAAAAAACATAAGTGAAATACTGGACATGGCAATAAAAAACATTCCAACTTTCAATTATGAAAGGGAAATTAAAAATTTTATTGATGTTGAAGCAAGAAAACGCGGATTGCCGATGTCATTTGATACAATCGTTGCTTCGGGAAAGAATGCCTCAAACCCGCACTACAGCAGGTGTTCGGACAGGCTCAGAAGAGGCTTCTTGGTTATTGACTGCGGTGTCAAATTCAATGGATACTGTTCGGACATAACGAGAACTGTGTTTTTGGGAAATCCAACAAGACAAGAAATCCAAATTTATAACAAAGTTCTAAACATACAAAAAAAATGCATCGGCATGTTGAGCAGCAAAACTCCAAAACAAGTAAACGAATTTGCGAAAAGAGAACTGGGAAAAGATTTTCTTCACTCGCTGGGGCACGGAATCGGATTGGATATTCATGAACTTCCAAATATAACTTTGAAAAATAATTCGAAATTGAAAAATAGCACTTGTTTTACTGTCGAACCAGGGGTTTATAAAAAAGGAAAATACGGGATAAGACTTGAAGATGATTTGCTCAAACAGGATTGGGGGCTAAAGATATTGACTTCTGTGAAAAATTCATTGACAATTATCAATAAGAAAGTTTATAAATGAAAAAGCCAGGGATATTCTCATGATAGTGACTGGAGTTGTGATAGCACAGGTTCTCCTGACTTTAGTAATCGGGCTATGGCTTGGCGCCAAGTTTGCGGAATCTCCCGTAATGGGATTTTTTGGCAGAAATGACTGGTTTGTGGGAGTATTTCTTGTTTTAATTGGTTACATGAATTTTCTGGTTTATACTGTCGGTTACGTGAAAAATCTTAACATGGTTCTCATAGTTATTGGAATGATTTTGATAATGTTTTCTTTGCTTGACTTAGTGAGGAATTGAAAATGGAGCTTGGCTGGGGGAACGAAACAACAAAACTTATGTCCCACAACGTGGGGTTGATAACATCCAACGGTCCTTTCGGAAATAATATCATGACCTGCGAATGGATTATGAGAACTTCTTTCAATCCGGCAATTGTTGCGGTGTCCATTGCAAAACCAAGAGCAACTTATGCGAACATAATGAAGACAAAAGAATTTGGAATAAGTTTTGCAGCATACGACCAGAACATCATTGCAAGCGTTTCAGGAAATAATTCAGCAAAAATTGTTGACAAGATAAAAATTCTGGAAGAACTCGGATTCAAGTTTCACAAGGCCAAAAAGATAAATGTTTTGATGGTAGAAGGAGCGGCAGTTAAGTTCGAATGCAAAATCATAAAAAGAATTCCGGCAGGAGACCACGTTATTTTTCTGGCAGAAATTCTGGATGCGGAATCTTCAGGAAAAACTCCTTTGCTTTATCATGCCGGCAAGTTTTACACAACAGGGGAAATAATACAAAAACCAAGTCCGGAAGGATTGGAAAAGATAAGAGAAATCATAATGAAGCACAGAAAATCATCTGCATAATTCTTCTGCTACAGTATATTTTTTGTTTTGGAATTCAACAACATCATTTGCATGAAGCTTTCTTCTGTTTCTCGTTTCAACTTCATTGTTGACTTTTACAACACCTGATTGAATGATTACTTTTGCTTGTCCTCCAGTACTGGCTAAGTTATGTTTCTTTAGAAATACGTTGAGTTCGATGAATGGTCCCATGTACCAGGTAATTCAGGTGCGATTTATAAACTAATCCACAGGACAGGTGTGTGTGAAACTTATAAATCGGTTTTGCTTTACTGAATTTATGTATAATGTAAAATCCTCGCAGGGAACTTACAAAGGAAATATTGGAGAGTTTATGTTTGCCTTAGCAAAAAAGAGCGTGTTCATAACAAAGTTTCATGGCAAAGAAAAGTATTTTTTTGTTGTAAAAAAACATTTAACAAAAGAACAACAGGAATTTCTATTCAGAAACTGGTACTCAATTGATGCTATTGAAGTTGGATTTAATCAATGCACCATTTACGAAATTAAAACACAAAGTCATCTCGAGTTTCGCCCCACGCAATGGAAGCCAAAATCAACAGAAAGAAGTTTAGCAGTTTATGAAAAAGCAAAATCAATTGGATTCTGCGTAAAGTTGGCGATTGTCGAATTTCATGAAAATTGGAGTTATGATGTTCTGATTAAAGATTTTTCTGAGGAGCTTGTTTGTGTCGACAAGCCGAAGAAATATGATTCTATTTTTCATGTATGACTGGGCGAGGGCCTTATTCTGAAGAATATAGCCCCGCCCGGATTCGAACCGAGGTCTCAGCCTCCAGAGGGCTGAATGATTGACCGCTACACTACGGGGCTGTCTGTTTTTTGGTTTCTGCGGTTAGTTTTAAATATTGTGGTTGTATTTTTGTGGCTATGAAGTGCAAAAAATGCAAGTCAAGAAAGGTCAGGCCTTACAAGTACGAAAACGTGGATTGTTATGAGTGCTATAACTGTGGATATGATTCTTGCGAAGATAATGAGTTTCCGGAGGAAAGAGGTTCTCAAAGAGAAAAAGGAAGATATAATCCATATAAAGCAGGAAGAAAGTAATTAGTAAATGTTACCTATTTTCCTCCATACGTCTTCTTTTTTCAGAATTTCGAGATTAACGACAGGCACAGTAATTCCAATTAATTTTCGATTTGTTGTATCAAAACCTTGCGAACCTTTTCCGATAGTGATGTGTGGAGAATAATTTTTACCAATGTATTTGTTGTATCTCTCGTCTGTTATGACGAGTCCATTCAAGGTGTTTACGATTTCATCGTGTAATGTAGTCAATTGATGGGGTTTGTTTAATTTCAGAACTTGTGAATCTTCATCAAAACAACAGCAGTCAAGAGTTTTTACATCAAATTTTTTAAACTTGATTTTTTTCAATCGTTCTAAAATTTCCCACTCATTTCTCGAATCAGCAGAAAATAAATAGACTGTGCTATGAAAACCTAGCTTCGGCCTAGTTGTACTGGGTGTGCTTTCTATTTTTCTTGCCAGATATTCGCCGGGCCTGAAACAAACAAGATATTTCATAAAACACAAACCCGCTTCTTTTATTTATATCTGATGGTCAGAATAACTAGCCCTGCCCGGATTCGAACCGAGGTCTCTGGCTCCAAAGGCCAGAATGATTGACCGCTACACCACAGGGCTTTATGTGGTTTATCGGTCCTAGGTTCTTTAAAAATGTTTACGTTTTGTCAGAAGCTTTGAAACCCTTTTTTTCGCTGTTTTAAGCCAATTTATGGAAAGATTTTTAAATGTCTTTGATTTAATGAAACGCATGAAACAGTTGATTTTTTTGCTTGTTTTTGCGGCACTCATAGTTGCTTGTTCTGAAACCAAAGTTGTGCAGATTGACAGCAATCAACCGGCTGAGGCGTCAGAGCAACCGGCAGAAACGCAGTCTGAATCAGCTTCAACTGGCACTGCTGTTGAAACGGCAGGAAAAATACCTGTGACATGCGATGACATGGATCTTGATGATCAAAATGAACTGGGTGTTGTTGAAGTGACATACAGCGATGGCACGTCGGAGAAATTTTATGATTTCTGTCCTGGAAAGGAGTTCGGAAATGATATGATTATTACTGAATACATTTGTGACGGAAACCAGCCAAAAACGAAGAATTATATCTGCTCTAAATCAGAATGTATGATGTTTCCTGTAAAATCAGACCCAGGCAGACAAGTCGGCGCGTGCATATAAAGATTTTTATATTCTGAGTTGTTTGTTCTCTTCATGAAGAACACAGCTGTTTTTTTGATTGTGATGTCAATTCTTTTAGTTTCATGCTCTGACTTTCAGAAAGAAAAAGACAGTTCAACAGAAAAGGAGACTGCTGCAAAGGAGAAACCGACAGATTCCTCAGACTGGTTTACTGCCGACATGACGTGTATTGATGAAGATGGCGATGACAAGAACATAAAAGGAAAAGCAGTAGTTACTTATTCAACAGGTCAGAAGGAATCATTCAACGATTACTGTCCGGAAAAGGATGAAGAAGCTTTCAAAGTGTTTGTTGTTGAGTATACCTGCGACGGCAACAAGCCAAAAGAAAACTTAAGAAAATGCGACGATAATATGACTTGTTCTAAGGGAGTTTGCGTCTAGATTTTTTGCGCCAAGGCTGAACAAAGATTACAAGCCCACTTTTTTTTAATTTAATCAGTATTTCAATCACTTAAATTTTAAATAAAAAATGAAGGGGTTTTCCGCTGAGTGCACGCAGGGGTTAATAAATAATAAAAAGGGCGCTTAAAATAATCCTAACCAACCTTATACATTTTCAAAAATTCTTCTTCAACGAAATGTATTTTTCCAGGAACAATTAAACAATGAGGTGCTTCTCCAAAATTTACTTTAAGCAAATCTTTTGCTTTTCCGTAAGCAATTACAGATTTTTCAGAACCCAGTCTTGCAATCCCAATAACTTCTCTGTTTTCAGTAAATATTTTTTCATTTCTTTTCAATTCAATTTTGAGCAAATGTCTAATTGCATCCGAAACTTTCATGTATTTATCTTCAAAAGGTCTTAAATCAAGCAACAGCAATGTATGATAACCCATACTCAAATTGTCTTTCAAAACATCATAAGGTGTTTCAGGAAAAAAATTGCCTTCCTCAAAAGGAATGCTGGTTGTTTTTCCGAATTTGTACAGCTGCAATCCAGTAATTCCAACAGCATTCAATACAGATGCATTGTTTATCACTTGAACTTGAATTTTCTTTTCTTTTGCTCTTAAAATTAAATCTGTGTGTGTTGTTGCAGAAAGTGCATCTCCGATAACAAGAAAAGAAACATTTCCGTCTTTAGCTTTTTCAAGAATTCTGTCAGAATCCTGTTCAACCATTGTTCTTGTTGCTTTTATTATCTTCTTTCCGTAAAAATTCTCAAGAGTCTCAAACGGAATCTGCAGCTTAGAGGTATAAACTTCAAGAAAAATTTCATCTGACTTTTTCACAGCTTCAAGTCCTTTGACTGTGATGTCTTTTTCATCATTCAAACCAATGCCAATTACGTATAACATAGATAGCAAATCTCTTCTTTCTTATTTAATCTTTTCTAGATTTTTTGATTCAATATTCTTGATTGCATTGACAATTACTTTGTAGTTAGGATTTTTTGCCAGCCAAATGAGATACTCAGATTCTGTATTTTGAGAATTTGACACAGTTGCCTCGTAAAGTCTTCCTCTGGCCAAAGGCAAACAACCGCATGAATTTATTCGTTCTGTAGTGCCTGGCTGCCCACCACAACTTTCGCAGGCGGATCTGCAGTCATGTTCATCTGTATGCCTGCTGTTTGGATATGGACCATCACAATTGTCGCATTTACCGGCCACATATTTATCCTCACTATCTTGATATTTATGCAAACTAAGTTGTTTCAAGTATACAAGAGCTTTTTCATTCTCAGTTGATCCGAGTGCTTCAATCGCTAAAATTTGATCTTCCAAAATGACCATGTTTTTCAGCACAGGATCGCTGCAGGATACAATATTAATTAATGTATCAAAATGACCGGCGCTGCCAAGACCCAGCATGAAAATTCTTTTTGTTTCAGAGTCTTTGGATAACATTTCAAGCAAGTTCATCTTGTTGTGTTTATTAAGCAAATATTTAAGTTTATCGTATATATGGTCTGGAAACTATAGTTTCAATAATGAAAATGCTTTTATATGCGCTTAATAAATAAAAACTAAAGAATTAAGAGTTTTTTTGGCGAAAAACCCTTAGTTTATGAGTTTTGGCGAACTCAAATTGAATTTTGGTGATTTCTAGAGAGAATGTAGTATGAGCTACTATATAAATATTTTGGTAGTGCAAAACTATGTTCTAACTTAAAAACAAAAAAAAGAAAAGGCTAAAACAACCAAAGGGGGAAAAAATGGACTTTTTAATGCAAAACGCAATGGAAACAGCTGGAAAAAAACAGCAGCAAATGGAAAATATGGAAATAGGACAAGCTAACATCAAAGTTATTGGTGTTGGTGGAGCAGGCGGCAACATGGTCGACTGGCTTTTCAAGAAAGGAATTTCAGGAGCTGAAATTCTAGCATGTAACACTGACCAGCAGCATCTGAATATAACGGAAGCTGACAGGAAATTTTTGCTTGGAAGAGAAACTACAAGAGGTCTCGGAGCAGGAGGATTTCCTAATGTAGGTCAGGAAGCAACGAAAGAAAGCATTAGCGCTCTAAAAGACGCTCTCAAGGCAGCAGACATGGTATTTGTTTGCGCTGGAATGGGAGGAGGAACAGGAACTGGCGGAGCTCCGGTCGTAGCATCATTAGCTAAAGATGAAGGAGCAATCGTTATTGGTACTGTTACAATGCCTTTCAAAATTGAGAGAGCAAGAATTGACAAAGCAGAATACGGTTTACAACAGCTAAGAAGTGTCTGTGACACAGTGGTTGTTATTGATAACAACAGGCTGGGGCAAATAGCTGGAAATCTTCCAGTTACACAGGCGTTCGCGGTTGCAAACGAACTGATTTCAACAATGATAAAAGGAATTGTAGAAATTATCGCAG
>JAFGRQ010000033.1 GCA_016935155.1 Candidatus Woesearchaeota archaeon | reverse complement strand
GGCTTTTAGACCATAATCTTTTTAAACCCTTAGACCCTTTTTTTCCTCATGGTAAAGAAGAGGGGTGTGCATAGACATATTTCTAAGACTCACCATGAAAATCCTCTCCCGCCAGGTATTAAAATTCTCGTTGTTTATTCGGCTTTAATTGCATTTTTTTATCTTTTATATCTTGTTTTAGGAAAAACAAATCCTATTTCATTGTTTTTTGGAAAATTCATTTACGGAAATGCCGCGTATTTAATTGAATATTTATCTTTGGCTGTTTTGATTTCAATCATTTATGGTTTGGCGAAAAGGCAGTATTGGGCATTTTATGTCTCTTTGATTTGGTTCACCTTTGGAGCGCTGAACGCGCTTATTTCCCTTTTCTTGTTCAGTTCAGAATTTGACGTTTTGAAAAATGTGCTCATTATTTCCTCATTTGTTGTCGTTCTGCTGAATGGACTGATTGCGTGGTATGTTTATTCAGAAAAAGAATATTTCAAGGTAAGGCATCTCAACA
The DNA here is from genome assembly GCA_016935155.1 of Candidatus Woesearchaeota archaeon. Taxonomy (GTDB): domain Archaea; phylum Nanobdellota; class Nanobdellia; order Woesearchaeales; family UBA10107; genus UBA10107. Next base: position 18,645 of record JAFGRQ010000033.1, on the reverse strand, counting down.
AGGAAACGAAGGCAAAGGACAAATTTTTCGTTTACGTTGTTTCAACATTCATTATTGTTTCAATTCTGGTTTTGGCGTCATTCGGGCTTAATTTTTACAACACGACCCTGAAAACAACAAACAAGCTCATTGCAGAATTGGAAATGTCGCCAGTTCCGGAGATTCACTGCGCTTCAAAAAAAGGAAACGAAAAAGATATCTGTTATTTGATAATTTCAATAATGCTTAATGGAGAGAATTCAGATGTCTGCGAGAACATAGATTCTGATTTTTACAAAATGACCTGTTACAGGAGTTTGAAATGAAATTAATGAACAGAAAATCACAGCTCACGATTTTCATAATCATAGGAATAGTTCTTTTGTTTTCAACTGCTCTGATTCTTTACATAAAAGAGCAAGTGTCTCCAATTGAAGAGACGCTGACGATAGTAATGGAGGAGGTTCCAACAGAAGCTCAGCCGGTTCAATTTTACATAACTGACTGCCTAAAACAAATAATGATAGAGGCGGCGGTCATTGCAGGTTCGCAGGGAGGATTTATTGAAACAGCCGGAATACATTTCAACAGCGAGGACCCAACTTCAGCAGAGGGGATAGAGCTGTTTCCCGGAAGCGAGACAAAAATTCCTTATTGGCAGTATATGGATAGCAGCAATACCTGCACGGAATGCACTTTCAAATCAAAACAGCCCGTACTTTACAGAAGAATGGGGCAAGATTCTCTTGAAGACCAGTTTGACAGATTTATCGAGGCAAGAATGCCTGTCTGCCTGGCGGAATTTTATCCTTTTGCAGAGCAGCTTTCCGTGAAAACAGGCGAAATGAAAGTCAAAACAACAATAACAAAAACAAGCATTTTCGTTCAGGCAGAGTATCCTGTAACTTTAATTTTCAAAAACGGAGTTCAGCAGAAAATGTCAAAATTCGGGACGCAAATTCAGGTCGGCCTCGGAAAAATGTATGAACTCGCCGTTGAACTCGCAAGGCAGCAGTCATCAAATAATTTCCTCGGCTTCTTTGCCATAAACCTTGTTGATATTTACGGAGGACCTAGTGAAGAAAAACTTCCTCCTATCGCAGATACAACATTGCTTAGCAGCGAGCCGGCAGCGACATGGATGCTCAGCGAAGTAAAAGAAAAAATTGAAGACCGGCTTGCAATTTATGTCGAGGGACTCCAGGTAAGGGGAACGACGAATTACATCGGAAATCTATATCAGGGAGATTCAGAAATGGCAAGAGGAATTTATCATTTCTTCATACTTCCTTTGAACAGGACTTACCAGACTGATGCGAATTTCAGATATTCTGACATCTGGCCAATTTACCTAAAAATTACTCCGAGCAAAGGAGAATATATAGCGCCCGATTCAGCCACAATATTGAATCCTTTCCTGTCATTTTTGGGAATAAAACAATACAAATTTGCATATGATATTTCATATCCTGTCTTGATAACATTAAGAGATGACAACGGACTGGAAGGGGAGCCGTTCACGTTTAATTTTGCCATGGAAGCAAATGTAAGAAACAACGAGCCGATGCTTGTTGACAGTTCGATTATAACAAGTCCTGAAAGAACCGCTCCAAGTCTCGTGTGTGACCCAAGAAATTTCAATTCTCCGGGAGCAGAAATCACCGTTTCAAATTCAATTACAAAAGTGCCGGTCGAGAATGCGCAGATTTATTATTCTTTCGGAAGCGAGTCATGCTTTTTAGGAACAACAAAAATGGAAGATGGAAAAGCAGTTCTCGAAACAAAAATGCCCGTTGGAATAGGAACGTTAATTGTTACGCATGAAGATTATGCATCAACATCAAAGCCATTCTCAACAACAGGAAAGCAGCAGCAGAAAACAGACATTCTTCTAAATCCGAGCGTCGCGGTAAAAGTTAAGTTATTCAAGGTTCCGATTTTTAAAACGTACAGTGCAGGATTTCCAATAACAAGCAAGTGGATTCCCGGTTCAGTTGTCGAAGGCCTCGATTACGGAGAGGAGGCAGTTGTTACATTCACCAAAATAAAAGAAAACACAGCAGAAGACGATTTCTTTGCTGTTGCAAAGTTTGAGTCAGGTTCAAATACGCAGGAAATTTCAATCACACCCGGAAAATATCAAATAACCGGGACATTAGTCGACAGCAAACTGACAATCATTCCTTCAGAAGAAGTATGCGCTCCTGATGATTGGTATGATGTGTTTGGTGCAGGAGAAGAAAAATGCGAAATCATTCCTGAAAGTTCTTTTGACAAATTCCCAAAAGGAGGAGTTGAAATAAGCTCGTTTGAGATAAAGCCGGAAACACTGGGGGTTTCAAACACAATGAATATTTATTTGCTGTCAGTTCCTGACGGATATACCAGAGATGCAAACGGAAGAACAAATCTTCTTCATGAGGATTTGGAGCAGATGGGGAAAGCAGAGGAATACTCAAGCACATATTATGAATTAATCAAGCCGAGGTTTGAATGAATAAAATAAATTACCTGCAGAGTTCAGCAATTTTCATGGCTTTGCTAGTAATTTCCATGCCAATTTATATTTCCTCGGTTTACGCCCAGGACAGTTCAGCGAATTTTGATGTTTATGTTTTGAACAGCGAGGAAACCGAAGGTTACAGGGCAAGAAATGACAGGTCAATTGTTGTAGCTGAAATAAATGCGCCGGGAGTTTCGGTAGAAGACGTGAGATTGGTTACTTCCAATAATGCGGCTTTCCAGTCATGCTCTCCGCAGGATGGAAAGACAATCTGCAAATACGAGTTTTCACAGGGTTCCTGGCCTCTTGGCTCGTACACGTTTGTTGTCAGGTATGGTTCGACAAAATCTGCAACAGTTATAGTTGATGATTATGCTCCGAACGTAACGATAACGGGTATAGATAACGGAAAAGAACTTTCAGTTTCCTACAACATAAGAGAAAGAATAAGCGAGGGTTCAAGCCAATGTTCGGGAATAAAGAGATTGAGTTTTGTTTTGGGAGGGGTTGTTGTCAACACAACTATTTTGCCTTCAAGCACCGGCTGCAGTATTACTGGCGGAACCTCGAAAATGAGCGTTCCTTCAACAAATAACATCGAGAAATTTTTCTGTGTTGAAGCATACGATGGAGCAGGAAACAAAGGGAGTTCATGCGAAAAAATAATAATTGACAGAGAGCCTTCATCGGCCTCAAATCCTTACCTGGCAAAAGCAAACGGAGACAGAATCGATTTCATAACAGCGTCTGTCGGCCCTATTTTGAATGCACAGGCGAGATTTACTCTGAATGAGCAGAATTTATTTTCATTGAAAGCAGATGCTTCTGAATTCTCATATTATGATTTGCAGAAACAGGAAATGCTTGATGTTGCTGGTTCATGCAATCCAGTAAACTGCAACGGAACATGTGTTTGCAAAGTTCCGGTAACTTTGAATCTTCCTTACGGAGGAAATCCTGTTTTGAGAGTTACAACAAGAGATTATTCAGGAAATGAAGCTAATCTGACCATTCCTTATTCTGTCCAGGCAGACAATGATGCTCCAACAGTAAGAACATTTTCAGCAAAACAGTGCGGGGACAGAAATGCGCTTGGCCTGTCAAACAATACGGTAAATGTTGTTGTAGTTGATTCGGGCTCTGGAATGGATGATGAGGCAATATGGCTTGATTTGACTCCTGTTTTGGATATCACGGGAGGTTCAAGAATAAATGCGAGAAGCTGCACGAACATAGGAAACGAATGGGGATGCAGCTTCGGAGTATTCCCTGTCACAACCGGTCCGGTCCACGGAAGTACGATAAGACTTTCATTGTCTCCAGGTTCTCAGGATGATGCAGGAAATAGTGTTTCACATGAACCTGCTTCTTTTTTCTTTGATTCTCAGTCTCCGAAATATATCAGTCATTCAATAAGAGGAATAAAAAATGTTGCATTCCAGGAAGAAATTGAAGCATATCCTTCTTCAGGAGGAACAATAGAACTGAAAATAGTTGCAACTGATGATTTGACGGTTTCGGCAATCGCAGATTTCTCAAATGTTGCATACATGGGAACAAAAGGAGTTTCATGCGAGGGGGAAACAAACAAAACATGCACATTTACAGAGATAGGTCCTTTAATTGCCGGTCCAAAATTCAATTTGAAAATTCCTGTGCGGTTAATTGACTGTGTTGGAAATACTTACCAGATAAATCTTTCAATGAACATCTCAGATATCAAGGATAAACCGGGAAGTTACGGAAGCTATGTTATTTCGTATTCAACTCCCGAAAAAATTGACAAGTTGAGTTTGAATGAAATATCTCACAGCATGTTTTTCTCGCTGGAGTGGGTTGCTTCATCAACAACAACACCAATCTCTCAGAAAGTAACTGAATGCTCCGGTTCAACAGATTATCTTGAGATAATAGACGGAGATGAACGGCTTCCCGTTTTGCTTTCGGCTCCCTCAAAATATCCAACTGCGCAGTTTAAATTTCAGAGAGGAATTCAAGATCCAGGAGATTCATTGACTTATACTTGCACGATAAGAACAATTTCAAGAAGCACTGCGGGAATAATAACTCCTCCTGAGTATGACAACGTTACATTTGATGTTCCTTTCTACAACGATCCTCTCGGTTCAATAGATGATGCGGCGCAGAAAAAACTTGATGCTGTGAAAACTTCATCTTTGGTAAGCGGAAAAGGAGCTAAATTAATTACTAAACTTCAGTCGCTTTTCGATACTTTAAGCAGCATGTGCAGGCTTTGGCAGAGTCTTTTGGAGATGGCAACAATAATTGACAGCGTTGCCCTAATCATATGCACAATAAAAGCTCCAAATCCTGCAACTGCAGCAGCATGTAAGGGAGCAAGTACAACAGGAGAAGCTACATCTGATCTAACAGAAGTCGGCCTCGGAGAAATATTTACAAATATGTGTGCTTTTATTTCGTGCGATTATGTTCCTTTCCTTGATACCAAGGTCGATTGGATGAGAGACTTAATTTACGCATGGCAGAACAATCCAACAAGTTTGATTGGGCTTGATTTTGATATTTCCAAACATCTGGATGATAATGTAATTGGTAAAGACAAAGATAAAAAAATCGATGCAAAAGACAGCTTAATATTCAGTGTTGCGACTTTGTGCGTTCCAGGTGTTATTTACAATTTGAACAAGGCAAGGCAGATTGAGTGCATGTATGTTTACTGCATGGAAAAAATCGTTCCGAGCGGAACTCCTCCTTATTACTGCGATGCTCAAAGAGCAACAATGTGGTGCAAATATGTATGGCACGAAGTGTTCCAATTGATTCCTTTCGTTCATGCGATTGATAAGCTGCTGAAAAATCTGGCGCAGGCGCTGGCAAGTCCTCTTGGAATTGTTTCTCTTGCTTTAGCAGGATGCAACAGACTTAACGAAGATACATTAAAAGCCAGCTGCAGAATTGTTCGGCATGGTCTTTCGATAGCGTCCGTAATTACAAAATATACAAAAGGAGATACATGGAGCAGTCTTCTTGATTTTGATTCACAAAAAACAACAGATTACTGCGCGGAGGTCGGAATCAAATGAATGAAAGACCGAATCCTGAAAATCCAGTTTACTCAGTTCACTCAGAAATGGAAAAGGAGAAAAAGAAGCTGTCTTTCAAATATTTCTTCATTTTTTTGATAATTGGATTGTTCATAACAGCAGGAATTCTTTATTTTGTGAACGGACCTCAGGAAATAACTGCCTCTCCTTCAGATTCAAAATTAACCGCTCTTGTTGTAATGGCTTCTGCGATTGAAGACAATTTCATGTATTCTGCGCAGCCGAATAACGCATATATTGAGGAAAGCACGATTTACATTTATGTTGAGGTGAAAGGAGTCCAGCAGAACAAAGACGGCTCTGTTGATGTTGGCGAAGATATCGAGATAACGGATTCCAGCGGAAATGAGGTTTTCTCAAGAAATGATTTTGTGGAAGACAAAAACACATATCAAGTTGAAAGAACAAGCATGAGATTCAGCAACATAATTCCTTCGACAGGATGGAATAACGGAAAATATTATGCAAAAATTGTAATCAATGACAGAAAGGCAGGAAAATCGCTGACAAAAAGCATTTCATTCACAATAACAGAAGGAAGCGCAGAGGCGATAAACACTCTTGCTGATTTGAGCTCGATAATTCCAGATGCAAAAACAGCGAGACTGGTAAGACAGCAGACGGTTTGGGATCCGGAAGGAAGAATTATTGATGTGCTGACTTTTAATCAAACAATCGAAACAGATTTGTCCACCTTGGATTTGTCAAGAATAATTGTTGATTTCAAAATGCCGGGAAGATTTGCTCCGGGGATTTATGCCGTTGAAATAAAATACATCAATCTGGAAAACGGGCAGTCAAAATCAATAAAACAGAATATAGAAGTTACAAAAGGATTTGAAGTTTCGGAAATGATTTTCGCAAATTCGATAGATGAAAGCTACAATTTTGATGTCAAGCCAAACAGCAATTATTTTCAAGGAGAGGTTGTCTATGTTTACATGAGAATTGTTGATTTTGAACAGCCCGAAATTAACGGCCAGTTTTCATCCAAGCTGGTTGAAGATTTGTATATTTTGAATGAAGCTGGAGATATCGTCGCTTCACAAAAGAGATACCTTGTTGTTAATGAGTTGAATGCTGTTAAACAGGATTATTATAGAACAAAATCGGTCTTTAAGGCAGACTTATTGCCGGGAAAATACTCGGTTAGGGCCGTCTTTAAAGACGAAAATAGCGGCAAGGAAGCCGTAAGGGAGGAATCCTTTATAATAGGATAAGAACGAAAAGGTTTAAATAGATGGAGTGTTACTATCTCGCGATGGTAACTAACCATAATAAGAACCTTGAATTCTTGCCTAAAGTAAGGAATTTGACCCTTACAGCACTTATCGCGATGTTGCCAAACTTGAGTTTTGGCAATGTACAAACACAAACCATTATGCCGTCTAAGGCTGAGATTAATTACAGCAACAGGCAGGTTCAAGAAAAAGATAGTTTGACTTATTTGTTTGATGCACTCAAAAAAAATCCAAAAAACTTGGATGTTTTGCTGGAATTAGGAAGTGTGGAAATTGCTATTGGAAATTGCACAACCGCAGTGGGATTTTTGGAAAGAGCTGTCAAAGTTGAGAAAAGCGAAAAGACGCTTTGTGCTTTGGCTGATGCATACCGTTGTGCAATGCAGTATAAAATTGCAGAAGATGTAGCAAATGAAGCACTAGAATTGAATCAAAATTCAGTTTTGGCAAGAAAAAAATTAGGTGCTTTTGCATTTGAACAAAACAAATTGAAGGAAGCCGCAAAATACTGGAGCGATGCCCTGAAATTTGCACCGAATGATTATGTTTTGAACATAAATCTCGGAGGAGCGTATTTGAATATCGGAAAAATAAATCTTGCAGAAAAATATGCAAGAAAAGGAGTGAAATTAAATAAGGAGTGTGCGAACGGCCATTATGTACTTGGTTTGGTTTGTGAAGCAAAAGGAAATACAAAGGAAGCAATTGCTGCTATTGAAAAAGCAATTGAATTGAATCCTTCAGCAGATAATTACAAAGAAAAATTACAATCATTAAAAGAAAGGTGAGAACAAAGTGAAAAAAGAGGTTTGGACAACACTTCTTGTATTGGTATTTTTAGTTAGCGTTAGCGCTCAAACACAATCAACTGCGCCGGCAGAATATGGTTCTTATCGTCTTGCATTGATAAATATAAATACAGGAGCCAACAATGCGGCAGGAAATCAAGAAGCGATGACGTTCTACGAAGGTCTTAGGAAAACTTTAGATAGGGGAGGAGGACTAATTTATGTTAAACTCGGTTCTCCGGAGCAATCTTATTTGCAGCTTGGAAATTATGGAGATCCGCTGGATAGATACAGAGTAGTTGACGGAACTGTTGAAAAATACAGTTGGTTTAATGATATATATAGCGACGGATGGGTTTCTGAAGACACAGTAACTCCTGCCAATTTGGGAGCGCAGCAAATTTCATATTTACCAGGTTCAATTGACGGCGGACAAGATTATGAATTAACTGCAAACGGAGAGTATTGTCCTGTATGAATAAAAAAATAATATTTTCAATTTTGTTCTGTGTTTTAATTAGTTTGAGTTATGTTTATGCGGAGTGTGGTGATGGATCAGTGTCAGTGGCACCGGCTGAACCGGCAGCGACTAGTGATAGTATTCCACCACCACCAGAACCACCAGATGAAGCAGCACTTCGTGAAGCAGGGAGAGAAAGAGAAATACAAGATCGCTTAGACATCCTCTACGGAGATAAAGAAGGAAACAAAGACGAAGCACAAGGATATTTAGATAAATATTCGCAGAGTTTATTGGAAGCAATTAAAGGAAACAATAAAGAAGAAGCAGAAAAAGCAAAACGGGCTCTCGAAGACTTGAACAACCGCATAGCAAGAGCAGATGTTGAACAATATGATAATCCTTTTCAGGATATTGGCGGAACACTTTCTGAAGCGAGCGATATTTACGAAGATATCGCAGGAATGAATTATTGGTTAGACAAATGGAAGATGGATGAATGGGGAAGCGAGTGGTATCAGGACTTAATGGGAGATTTGGCGAATTCAATGTTCTCAGAAGGCAATTTTCTAGGAAAATCATTGTGTTCAAAGTGGATTGATACTGACAGCGCTCCTTCAGGAATAATTCCCGGGCCGGACGGTTCGTTCGCAGGCCAGATTTCAGGGCAAAAATCAGAATATTATGAAGAAAAGAACGGGCAGATAGTAAAGAAGTTCTTTTATGTAATTACTCTTTCTCTTAATCCGCAGGGATTGCTTAAAAATTCAGAGGAATATGTTGAGGCAGAAGTTTATTTGAATCCCGGAAAGAGGAGAGTTATATTTGATGACACCGGAACAAATATTATAAAAATACAGGGAACAGCGGAAGAATTCAGGAGAGACGGCAACACCGCCCTTAAATTTTATGATGTTACCGAAGAATATACAGAAGCGTGCATAGATTTCAGTCTGTCATTCTCAAGATTCAAAAACGAAATAGAAGAGGATTTAATGCACGACGACCCGAAAATATGCAATTCTTTCATTGAAGAACAGGCTCCGGATACTTCAGAGACGGGAATTTTCGGAATTGGAACTCCCGAAGGAAATACAGAAACGCCATCGACTAGCGGCGATACAGATTCTGGAGGAGGCTCTGACGAAGTAAGACCGACAGGCGGAGGAGCAAGCATAGAATGAAAACGAAGCTAACTGTGGACAGGAAGTTGTTTTTTGAAGTGTTTGGTTATTCACTGCTTCTTTTTTTGATAATTGTTGTTCTTTCAAACGGCATAACTCTCATATCGGAATTTTTGGCATCAAAATTAAGCGTTGAAACGGAATCTTCTGTAGCATTTGCATTATTCATGTTCTTTTTCCTGACTGGTGCGTTCTTTTTCCTTGCTTTCTGGGCGTATTCATTCATTGAAAATACAATCTGGAGCAGGATAATGAAAAAGAAAACTGAAAAAACATTAAAGTTCTTTTTGCTTAATGCAGTAATGGTTCCGATTGTAGTTGTGCTTGTATTTTTGTTTTCATGGCTGTTCGCCGTCAAATTAGCAGTTCCTGTTGTTTCTGCTGTTTTGTTTTTCACAGCATCGTTCATTTGCGGATATCTGCTTTATTTCAGCTACGCAGCTTTCACGGCCGAAAGAAAAATAGGGAAAACACTGAAATTAACTTTCACAAAAGGATTCAAAGAAATAAAAAATGTTTATTTGATTTTGATAATTGCTGCAGTTTTCGCTTTTGTGCTCGATATTTTTTCGTTTATTCTGGCAGAATCGCCGGTTTGGCTTTCATATTCATTTGACTTAATTGTGCTTTCGGCATATGCAGCATGGTTCCAAATTGTGCTTGGAAATGCCCTAAAATCAGCAAAGCTTTAAAACAAAAGGTACAGAGAACTATATAAAAGATGGTTAGACGAGGAAGAGGCAGGAAAGGACAGATAACGGCATTCATAATCATAGGCATCTTAATCCTATTTTCAGTCAGTTTTGTTCTGTACGTTGCAACATTAAGGCCGGACTTGAATCCTTTCGCTCCGAAAGAAAGCGAGATACAGGTTTTTGTCGGCACTTGCCTGGAAAGAATATCAAAAGACGCAATTGAAAGAATAGGCATTCTCGGCGGATATTACGAGGTTCCTGAAAACATCGCGATAAATGAAAGAGCATACTTTTCTTTCGGAGAAAGAACAGAGCCGAAAATTCCTTTATGGTATTACAGGGGAACTTACAGAATTCCTTCAAAAGAGGGAATTGCTGATGAGATATCAAAATATGTAATCAACAACATCGATTCCTGCATAAATGATTTTGAGCCGTTCTCCAATCAGTACAGTTTCAAGACAAACGAGAATAAAACAGCAGAAGTAGTAATCAATGAAAATGATGTTTCTGTGAAACTGAATTATGATATTCAGATGACTGAAAAGTCAACAAACCAAATACAAGAGTTCACTTCTTTTGCAAGAAAGCTCGACGTAAAGCTCGGAAAAATTTACATGATGGCGAGAGACATACTCGAAAGCGAGACCAGGCAGCTGTTCTTCGAGAATGCGACAATGGGGCTGCTATCAACAAACTTTGAGGGATTTCCATTGACAAGCATGGATTTCACATGCTCTCCGAAGATATGGAGAAAGTCAGAAATAATTTCATTCGCAAAAATGATGATTTCGAGCCACATAAGAAAAGTTACTGTTGAAGGGAATTCCGTTAGGATGTTTGGGAGCGATGACAAGTATTCAAAAAATAATTTAATGTTCCCTCTGAACAGAAGATATTCAGACATAACTGCAGCATTCCAGTATCCTGAAACATCGAGATTTGAACTTCATGTAAATCCAAACGACAGAGAAATTTTAAGATCAAACGTCGGAAAACCCCAGGGAAACGTTCTTGGAATTTTCCTTCCGTTCTGCGTCAATACTTATCACTTCACGTATGATATAGAATACCCTCTGCTGGTTACATTGAGAGATGATTCGGCATTCAAGGGGGATGGATTTGTTTTTAATTTTGCCTTCCCTGTAACAATAAACAACAATGCAGGGGATAAAACAGACTTTCCTATAGAAATTTTTGAGAGCCAGGATTACAGTTTTGATGCTGCCGATTTTTGTGCGGATGTTGACAACAAAGAAATAGACATAAGAGCAAAAAATTATTACACAGGAGAAGACATTTACGAAGCTGATATCAGTTACAGGTGCGTTCGAAGATTGTGTGACTTGGGAGCGACTGATGCCGTCTTCGGAATTTACAGATTGTTGACGAAGCTTCCTGTGGCATGCAATAATGGATTGCTGACAGCAACAAAAGAAGGATATTTGGATGGTGTTGTGCAGTACGATGATTCTGGCTACGCAGAGATTTTGATGAAACCGCTGAGAAAGTTCAAAGTAAACATTACAACCATGGATTCAACTGATTTTAACAGGGAAGAAAAGTTGCAGAAGGGGGACATAGTTTTTGTAACCATAACCAGCGACTCAGAACCAGACTATGAGCAGACTTATTTCACTGGGATAAATTCACCTTACACAGAGATAAGCTTAATAGACGGCGACCATACATATAATATAGATGCGATGCTTTTGCAGGACGGCGAAAGATTTATAGGAGGATACACTGGAACGTGGTCTCCCACGTATCCTGAAATGTACGGAAAAAGCACATTGAATTTGCACCTGGTAAAAATAATACCTTTGGCATTCACATCGGAGCAGCAGGCGAACTCAGCAATGTTTGTTTATGACGATACAACATACCAAGAGCCATTGAGGCCGACATTCAGCTAAAATGAAAACAAAAACATTTGACATTAAAAGAATGTTCAGCATTTTTGTAATTGCAGTTATGATGCTTATTCCAGTGGAAACTTGCTTTGCGATGAATTTGAGAGATATAACCGTCTCAGATGTCTCTGACAGATATGCAATAATTAACTGGCAGACGGACAATGCAGGAGACAGCTCAGTTGTGTTTGGACAGGACGAATCCTCTCTAAGTGTAAAATCTTCATCAGTAATGACAGAAAATCATTCAGTAATGCTGTCTCCTTTAATTCCCGGCACAGATTACATTTTTAATGTAAGTTCAAGAAATGGAACTGACTTTGCAATTTCAACAGCAGATACTTTCACAACATTGACTTCTGACAATGCCCCTCCTTTCATTGGAGTGGAGCTTCCAGAGTATGCCGGAAGCACGACAATACCTATGACAGTTTATACCGAGCCGAATTCACAGGTTTATATTTATGTAAATGATACTCTGCAGGAATATGACAATTCTTCAATGTCAGACGGCACTGCTTACTTCAATTCAGTCAGATTGATTTCCAGCTCAGCAAAAATAACTCCCAACATAGTAAGATTTGTCGCAATCGACCCTTCCGGAAACAGAAATGAAATAACAAAGACGGTAAATGTAGATACATCTCCTCCCGACATAACTTTTGACAGTCAAGTTCCAACGGCAATAAAAACGCAGTCATTGACTGTTTCTGGAAATTCGGATGAACCTGCAAAAATGAACATTTATGTTGACAGAATTCTTTCAACTTCAGTTGATATAGAAAGTCCATGGACTGCAACAATTAATTTTCCGGAGCAAAAAAGATATTCCCTGGAATTTATTGCTGTTGACAGGGCAGGAAATGAGTTCAGCCTGGCTCAGTCAATACTTGTTGATACGACAGATTTCTTTTTTGAACCAATAGGCGCATACTCAACAATTGATGATGTGGTCAGAGGTTTGAGTCCCGCTTACATAGCAACTCAAACGATAAGGGGAAAAACAAACAAGGCAGATGCAACTGTTGTTCTTTTGCTGAATGATTTCGACGGGACCAAATTAAATGAAATAGAGGGAGATTTGAGCAAAGCAGTTGCGACAGGAGATCCTTCAAGATTTCCGACAACACTGTTCGAATTGCTGGGAATAAACCAAGCATCAGGAACACTGACAACATCAAGTTTCACAACAAACAAGCCCGTTGTTTATGTTACAAAAACAGACGAGAATGGATACTTCACACAGAAAATTGAACTGACCAAACAATTCAGCTTAACGTCAAAAGAAGCAGAATCCATCGGATATTCAGAGGGAGACACTTGGAAAAATACAGTTCAGATTTTTGCAGTTGACTTGGTTGGAAATTCTAGAAAGTCGGCGCAAATACCTGTTTACATGAGCAGATGCGGAGGCCCCGGTTATTTTGAAATTTCATCTCCCGTTCCTCAGCCCGCAAGCATTCCGGAGCCGATGCTTAAAGCAGGAGCAGGGCAGTTTGGGCTTGATTTTGATATTAAATGGAATGGTCCAAGCGCAAAGGAAGATGTTACAATAATCAGAGCAGAAATTCTTGCGCAGGAAATTTCGGAAGAAGACAGAAGAGGGAGATATAATCTTACAATGAATAGGGACAATCCTCTGTTCAATCAGGGAGCTGTTCAAAAATTCCCGGAAGTTCCGGACAAGGAAACAAACAAATGGTTTGCTTTCATAACTTTGAATAAATTTACAGGAGATTTTACAAATCCGACAAAGGAAAGCGCATATACTCCAGAACTGGAATTTCCTCTGAAAATTCAGATTGAATATTCGTACAAGCTTCCTAATGGACAGTCAAGCGGAAGACAGGTTCAATATAAGTGCGTTAATTTGAAGATTGATGTTGATTTAGAAGCGACAGATTATTTGAACGAAGCAGGAGTTAACAAATTCCTGGACAAAACAATAGCATTCTTGGACAACAGAATAAATGACATTGATGATATAATGAAAGTAACAACTCCTTTGCAGGAATATGCAGTTTATGGATGCGCGATTGGGTTAGGACTTTCGTTCCTGAACAACCTAATATTTACGCAGGGATTTGCGTGCAGAGGAAGAAATCTGAAGCAGGACTTGATTAATGGCGACATCAATATAGAGTATAAAAATGGAAAAGCAGAGTGTAAAGAAGTTGAAGGGAAAACAACTACGCAAATGATGTCTTGCTGCCGGGCGACGCTTCGTTCAATGAGCTTTGCAAACAAAATCGATTACATCTGCGACAGGATATTCTGTCCAAGCGTCCCAACTTTAACCAAACACAAATTAACTTATTCAGACCCAATTGTGAAATCACCCTCTGCAACAACAACACAAAAAGCAACGCCAGGAGAAGTTGGAGATTTTTCTGGCTTAGGAAATGCAAAAACACAATGTGTATCAAGCAATTATGGTGAACCTGGCTCAAAAACTGACTGTGAATCAGAATTCCAAAGAGCATGGGGAGCAATACTTCCTTTTGACTGGCCAGCCAGCGAATATAAGATGGCGTATAATTATAATTCTGGGGCAACCACGAAGTCAAAGTCACTCACAAGTGCGGCAAGCGACTTTCAAAAAGCAGCATCAACTCTTACAGATTTCACAACAAATATCTGCGCTTCAGAGCCGAACAGCGAACCAAGAATTTATTCCTATGGGCAGTCAAGAGACGGAATTCCTGTCGCGTACAGAGTTTACAAAAATGAAGTTCCGGCATCAGTAAGTTCAGATTTAGTGGATGTAACTATGCTTGTTGATTTCGGCCAATATGCTGAATTAAAAGTATACGAGGAAAAAGGCAAAGGAAATGTACAAACAGTTGAAGTGGAAGGTTCAAACAAACGTTTCCTTTCAATGACATCCAAAGGATATTTGGACTTTGATTATCAAACAGGCTGCTGCAAAGACCCGGAATGCAACAAGTTTGTCGGACTGGGCAACATGGGATTCAGTTCAAAATGTAATGGAGAATGGGCGAAACTTCCTGATGAGGTTATTGCGTATGCAAGAACAGGTTATTCAAAAGATTACGTTTTCAATCCGGCAGGAGGAATTATTTCATCGGTTCGTTCAATGTGTCTGCCGGCAGTAAATGGATATTTATCAACTTACAAAAATTTAATGACGGCAGTAAGAAACTGTTTTGCAGCGGTAAGAGAAGGGGAAAAACTCAACGCAGGTTCGTGCCAGCAGATAATGTCGGAAGTTGTATGTGATTTTGTTATTGATGCAATGAGCTGTGCATGGAATACTCTCGGAAATCTGGCTCAGCACACATCCGGAGGAAAAGGCAAGGATTTAGGCACCAGCTTCAATCCCTTCTCGATGGTCAAAAATGCAGGAGATTCTGTTTCGGAGCATATAACAACAAGATACGGAGATACATCTGCATTTAGGTCATTATTCGATGAGCAAAAATTAGTTCATTCATTGTGTATTGGAGCTTTCACGGGAGATTGGGATGTCGAAATGCTGAATGACATTTTCACGGAAGCAGGAAAAACACCGATTAATCCCGTTTGTGTTGCAACGCCTTCTCAAAGAAGATTTATTACAGCAAATCCGATAGACGGAAAACCAAGCTATGTTTATTATGTCGGCGGAATGCTTGCAGCAGGTTCTGGTGTTGACAGTTTCTCCATTCAGCTGGTATGTTCAGTTACAAACGACTGTCTGAGATACGGAACAGAAAGCAATCCAAACGGAGCATGCGACTGCGCAGGACGTTCTCAGGAGGAAATTATTCAGATTCCAACAACAGTCCAGTCATTGGGGGACGGAGAGGTTTATGATGAACCTCCAATTTATTACACTGTTCAGGATTCAGATTACAGATATGACAAATTAAGAATATCATATACTTACAAAGATAATACCGGGAAGCAGGTTACTGACAGCTGTGAAGCAAACCTCGCAGAAAGAGGAAATGTCCTTCCAACATGCAAGTGGTATACAGGACTGGGATTCAGATGCGAAGCTAAATTAGGAGACAGAGGGCTGGCTAGATTCACAAAACAGCCGAGCGTTCCTATTATTAATAGTGTTGAAAAAACCTTTGTCGGCGGAGAAGAACTGTATTTTGACGGAGGAGTTGAAGTTATGAATCCAAGTTCAGGAGCAGATATTCCGAAATACATAAGATATGTGATAACAAACGACCATGGAAGTGTTGTTTATGACCAAACAGACAGACTAGATCCTGGATTTACAAATGTTCTCAAACTCAAAGGAGAAAAAGAAACCGGTGATTTGTATTACAAGATTGATCCAAAAGATTTCGGAACATTTGCTACAACAACACCCTTGCCAAGTATAACACCTCGTAATGGTGTAACTTTCGTTACAGGATCATCTAGTCAATCCACAGATGCTTCTGCTTTCCTCGTTACTTTCCCTGATGTTGCAAATCCATCTAAATATCAGTGCATGAAGATTGGAACTGACTCAAGTGGCAGTGAAGTGGTGTTTGAGAGAGGTACTCTCAATCCGGGAGGTACTTATCCTTCAATATCCTGCGGAGGAGTGCAGTTTAGGGTGGAAGGAATAGTAAAACCAGCAGCATTTCCTACGTCAACATCCGATATGAAACTTTCTGACTTTGAAAGTAAGTATGTTGGAACATATATCATTGTAAAACCCGGTTCACAAGCTTCTAGCACACAGGATGCTTGTGATTCAACAGAAAGAACATGGCATGCAACATTTACGTTGTATCATTCGCAGCTCGGAAGTGAAGCTGCTTCGTCAAATATAGTTTATGCAGATGGAAAGGCTCAAACAACAACAGAAACTCCTCTCGGATTCAAGGTCATGTGCAAAGCACAAGGATTAACAACCGAGGGAACAGCACAGGCAGAGCTTATTGCATTCGATATCGAACCAAAAACAGCAAAGAAAACAGATAAAATTACTGTTAAATATAGAATTTATTCTCAGGAGTACGAAAGTTTAGAACTCAAAGTAAATAATGTTCCTATTAAATTAACTGTTCCAATAGGTAAAAATGGCATTCAAGTTGAAGAAGAGCAGGTCGTTGATTTAAGTGAGCTTTCTAGTCTGGATGCGGGTGAAAAAGACGTGATTTTGGTTTTAAACGGAAAGAACAGTCCAAATACAATTAAATTAACAATAACTGGATAATTACTTAATTCCGAATTTAGTTTGCCAGTCTTCTCCCAAATATGACTGATAGAATTTTATTGCTTCTGCTTTATTTGCAGCAAATGCTCTTTTATGAAGCTTTCTAGTTTCTTTATTATCATCTGAATTGCATGCAGCCATTGCAAGAAATTCTCCGTCATTTACGTTTGGATAACATTCGAGTGCAAATTTCAACATATTTCCTGTTTCTGTATTAAGATTTCCTCCATTTGACTTGATTGTTTGTTTGACTTTTGCTTTGTATACTTTTATCAATAAATTTTTCCATGGTTGAGGTTCGGGACCAAGAACTCTTTCTTCCCATCTGTTAAAAGCAGTAGTTATGTGGTTTTCTGCAATGCGGTATTGCCTGGCGTCGAATGCTTTTTTAGCATCCAGATAGCAGCTCTTCGCAATCTTTTTATCCCTCATGACAGCTTCATAAGCAGAATTATCTTCAACTTGCATGTAAACCTTTCCGTTGATTACTGTTGCTCCTTTCATCTCAACGTACTTTGGTTCAGACATTGCTCCGTTTGCAGCGGCGGCTAACCCGCCAGCTAGAACAGCTGTTCTGCCGATTTTTAGCAAGTTTTCAAGTCCTTTCATGAACTCTACAAGGTATCACTCCTATATAAACTTTATGCTTTTTTTGTCACTACGCAGTGATACTTAAACCTTATAAAAAACCCCTTTCTAAGGCTTATAATGGGTGTTTTCACAAGTTCACTAAAAAAGTCAATAGGCAAAACCATCTCGAAATACAGATATTTGCCGGGCATTGCAGGCCTTGATTTGCTTTTCCTGCTTTTGTTTGGCGTAATAAGCTTTTTTTTCAGCCTGTTTGCCGAGAATCACTTTGTAAACGTTGCTGAATCAGGCGGGAGATTAATCCCTGAAATAACAGAAGCCCTGGCGGAAGGAAAACTGCCTCTTTCTGCTTTTCTTTCTGACCAAGTTGTAATGAGCAACTTGATGTCTGTCGCAAGCTACGCGATAATATTTGCGGTCTTTGCATATGTTATTTACATATTGATGCAGGGCAGTGCATGGTTCATAACTTATAAAATTGCAAATGAAAAGAAAAAATTCAAGGAATTTATGCCAAGATTTTCTTTGTTAAGCGCAAGATGGACGGGAATAGTTGCTGTTTACTTATTTTTGGCCGTTTTGTTTGTGGGAATATTCCTGCTGAGACCGGAACCATCTATTTCCTCTGTTTTATTTTCTTTGGTTACAGAAATCATCAATTATGTTCTTCTCTGCATAGCTTTCCTTTCGTTCGCGATGCTTTATTCAAAAAAACCAATAATAAATTCATTAAAATTTATTTTCAAGCACCCGGTAAGAATAATTTCTGCGCTTTTCATCATCGCTCTTGCTTTTTATGTTAATTTTGGAATAACTTTTTGGATTTTCAACAATCTTTCTTTTTCTGCAACAGCAACAGGAGCGTATATTGCTGCTTTCATCAGATTCTTGATTGCAGCGCCATTCTTGGCTTGGGCAAGAGTGTTTTTGATTGAGATTGCTAAGAGTAAATAATTAAGAAATAATCACATCCCTGGCATCTTTCCGCCCATTTTCTTCATCATTTTTTCCATTCCTTTTCCGCCTTTCATCATTTTCATC
>JAFGRQ010000032.1 GCA_016935155.1 Candidatus Woesearchaeota archaeon | reverse complement strand
GTTTATCCTCCGGAATTGGCGCAGGCGCATATTGACGGAGATTATCATATTCATGATTTAGGAATGGGAATTACTGGTTATTGCGCAGGATGGAGCTTAAGACAATTGCTAGAAGAAGGATTTAATGGAGTTGTTGGAAAAACAGAATCTGTTCCCCCAAAACATTTGGATTCAGCTTGCTGGCAGATGATTAATTTTATTGGAACTTTGCAGAATGAATGGGCAGGAGCGCAGGCATTTTCAAGTTTTGACACCTATCTTTCTGCATTCATTAAAGCAGATAATCTTTCTTATGAGGAAGTTGAGCAGGCAATTCAAGGATTTGTTTTCAACATGAATATTCCTTCAAGATGGGGTTCTCAAACACCATTCACAAATATAACTTTGGATTGGACTGTTCCAGAAGATTTGAAAGACAAACATCCAGTCATTGGCGGAAAAACAATGGATTTCACATACGGAGACTGCCAAAATGAAATGGATATGATAAATAAAGCATATATGAACGTCATGGTTAGAGGAGATGCAAAGGGAAGAATATTTACTTTTCCGATTCCAACATACAACATAACAAGTGATTTCAACTGGGATTCTGAGAACGCAAAAATATTATTTGAGATGACAGCAAAATACGGAATTCCATATTTCCAGAATTTTATAAATTCAAGTTTGAAGCCGGGAGATGTAAGAAGCATGTGCTGCAGGCTTCAGATGGATATGAGGCAATTGAGAACAAGAGGCGGAGGACTTTTCGGAAGCGCAGAAATGACTGGTTCAATTGGTGTTGTTACAATAAATCTTCCAAGAATAGGATTTCTATCGCATTCCAAGGAAGAATTTTTCAAAAGAGTTGAAAAAGTAATGGAGATGGCAAAAGAATCTCTCGAAGTCAAAAGAAAAATGGTTGATGATAATCTGCAAAGAGGATTGCTTCCATTCACAAAAAGATATTTGGGAGACTTGCACAGCCATTTCAACACAATAGGAATTGTAGGAATGAATGAAGCTCTTCTTAATTTTTTGGGTCCGGATTCGGGAGTTGCAACAAAGGAAGGGAAAGCATTTGCGGAGGAAGTTCTTGATTTCATGAGAAGTCAGCTTTCAAATTTCCAGGAGGAAACCGGTCATCTATATAATTTGGAAGCAACACCTGCCGAGGGAGTTTCGTACAGGCTTGCAAAAATCGACAAGAAAAAATATTCGAACATAAAAACAGCAGGAATAGAAGAACCATATTATACAAATTCAAGCCAGCTTCCCGTGAACTATACAAAAGATATATTTGAGGCTCTTGAACTTCAAGACAGTTTGCAGATAAAATACACAGGAGGAACTGTTTTGCACGGTTTCATGGGAGAAAAAATCTCAGACGCAGAAACTTGCAAAAAATTAGTTCAAAGAATTGCAACACACTTCAGACTGCCTTACTTTACAATAACACCAACTTTCAGCATTTGTCCTGAACACGGATACAAGGCAGGAGAGCACAAAGTTTGCGAATGCGGAAAAGGATGCGAGGTTTTCAGCAGAGTTGTCGGATACTTCAGACCTGTGCAGCACTGGAACAATGGAAAGCAGGAAGAATTCAAGCAAAGAACTCCTTACGACCAAAAGTTATCAGAGGAAAGCAAGTTTGCTGTGATTGGAAAACCTTCTGCAACAGCCGGGAAGATAAGCAATTACTAACATTTGATTAGTACCAAAGGCGAGCAGTAAAAACACAGCACGAACTCAGCAGAAAACACAATCTTCCTTTATCATTTAAAATTTAATTGAACAAAATCGTTAATTAAAATAAAAAATGAAGATTGGGGTTGGACTTTTTGTTCGGCCTGGGTTAAGACAAAAAATGATAATAAAAGGATTTCAAGAAACAACAATGATTGATTATCCAGGACACATCGCTGCAATTGTTTTTGTTCCGAGGTGTAATTTTAGGTGCCCTTTCTGCTACAATAAAAGTTTAGTGAATAATTCTGATGAACTGAAAGAAATAAATGAAGAAGAAATTCTTAATTTTCTTAAAAAAAGAAAGAAATTAATTGACGGAATTGTAATAACCGGCGGAGAACCCACTTTGTATGCAGATTTAACCGATTTTGCTTCAAAAGTAAAAGAAATTGGATTATTGGTTAAAATCGATACAAACGGAACAAATCCTGATTTAATAAAAAAACTTCTTGAAAAAAAACTTGTTGATTACATAGCGATGGACATAAAGAATTGCCCGGAAAAATATGAAAAAACCGCAGGAATGGGTGTTGACGTCGAAAAAATAAAAAAAACCGTGCAGATAATCATGGATTCCGGAATCGATTATGAATTTAGAACAACTTGCCTGCCTTTAATCATCGGAAAAGAAGACTTTGTAAAAATCGGAGAGTGGCTGAAAGGCGCAAAGAAGTATTGCATACAGCAATTTAAGCCTCTTGGAGAGCTTATTGACGCCAGCCTGATGAATGAAACATCATATTCTCATGACGCTCTAATCGAGCTTAAAACGCTTCTAGAGCCTTATTTCAAGAAGGTTGAAGTTAGGGTTTAGTCGTCATAAAGTAGTGGTTACAGACAGAAAGACTTATATATTGGTTTGAAATTGAAACCACAAAATGAACAAAATAACAAGAGCATTATTGGTGCTGTTAACTGCGGGAACTGTAGCAGGATGTGCAACAACAAAATCTAATCCCTGCAAACCAGTCCAGAAATGGCAATATCTCGGCGATTCTATAAATAAGAAAATGAACGGTAAAAGCTACTTCTTTCATGATGGGACTCAGTATCTCGTCGAGGTTAATCCTTGTGATAATTACTCCGGTGATTCTCGTAATAAGGAACTTAGAAATTCTGCATTAGATGTCAGACGAGGAGGAAGTGAATTGATTGTAAGAAAGACCACTCGTTTTGGCGATACGACGTACTCAATAACAGACCGTTCTTCTGAAAACGGACTTGTTCCTGATGAAATAATGGTTTCTGCAAGCGACAAATATGGTACTCCTGGCAGCGACATTACTTTTTTTATAGAGTATGGTGTTGACCAAAGCCACTATGTCAATTTCGAAGATAGTGCAAAAGGCAATGAAAAACTTTCTTCAAAAGATGTAGATGAATTAAGACGCGATGCACTAAAAGAATGGAAAACATTTTTAGCATTGAGCGATAGGCAATAATTTAGTAAGATTTAAAATTCAGCGTCTTTCTTTTATTTTCATGGACAAAAATTATGCAAAATCTCTTGAAAAGCAAGGCTACCGCGTAGTTGGAAATCATTCTGCCGTCAAAATTTGCAACTGGACAAGAAATGCCCTAAATGGAAAAGGAAGCTGCTACAAGTGCAAATTTTACGGAATAAGAAGCCATCGCTGCATTCAAATGACAACTTCAATGTCTTGCGCAAATAGGTGCATTATTTGCTGGAGAGGAGATAAAGCTCCTGTTTCAAAGAAATGGAAAGGCAAAATTGACAATCCAAAGAATATTCTAACGGATTCAATAAAAGCGCAGATAAACTTGCTTCAAGGTTTCAAGGGAAACAAGAACATCAACAAAAATCTTCTAATAGAAATGGAAAATCCGAAACATGCAGCATTGTCTCTGATTGGAGAACCTATAACTTATCCAAAAATAAACGAATTAGTTAATTTAATGCATAAAAAAAGAATTTCAACATTCGTTGTTACAAATGCGCAGTTCCCTAAAGCAATAAAGAAATTGAAATCAGCCACTCAGTTGTATGTCTCTGTTGATGCTCCAAACAAAGTTTTATTAAAAAAGATTGACAAACCCTTGTTTCCTGATTTTTGGCAGAGATTGAACAAATCATTGAATGAATTATCAAAAAAGAAATTCAGAACGTGCATAAGATTAACAATTGTAAAAGGAATAAATGATGTTGACTTGAAAGGCTATTCAAATCTAATAAGAAAAGGAAATCCCGATTTTATTGAAGCAAAAGCGTTCATGCGTTTGGGTCCTTCAAGAAAATTGTTTGTTTGGGACAACATGCCTAACCACGAATATGTAAAAAACTTCGCTAAAAGACTAAACAAATATCTTCCAAAATACGAATTTGCTGCAGAACACAAGCCATCTTCTGTCGTTTTGCTTATGAAAAAGTCATTGAAAAAAAAGAGATTCATTGATTTCGAGAAGTTTTTTGAAATAGCAAATAAAAATAAAATCCCAGAAACTAAGAGATATTCAGCTTTGAAAATGGCTAAAGTGCCTTAAAATGCCTTCCTAAACGCTATAAACCCATTCTAAACAAAAAGAAAGTTTTATAAGCCAGCTTCTTGGCCGAATTTTTATGACAACCACACAAACAAATGAAAAACATAGATCAGTAATGGAATCTTTGGAAGGTTTAGCAGAAAAGTTGCACGCAGAATTTCCAGCACTGACTATTAACGAAGCTAAGCAGTACATAAATACACAATACGAAACTGCAAAAGCAAATTTGAAGTCTTATCACATATCCATTGAAAAATTGACAATGGAAGATGTTTTCGGAAGAGCAACTTCAACAGGCATCAGAGACATTGTTCGAAAAAAATACTTGCCGATTATCCTGAATATAAGATATTCACAGTAAATTTTGATGCGGCCGGCAATCCTGGCAGTAATTAATGCTCATGGGAGACATATTAAAAAACGAAATTTTGAATTCAGGAGCGCATGTAGTGCTTGAAGGAAACAGAATAGTTATTTATTCTCCAGCTATATCTGCAACATTTTCAGAAAAGGACGACGCTGCCAGATACATTTCACAATTGGAAGGAAAATGCCAAATTGATATTTATGGTCCCGTTAGAATCGAATTAGATAATTTAATTGCCAAATATAGAACTGCAGAAAACGAAAAGAACATAGCAGTGCTCGTGCAGGATTATTCACCAGCTAATGTTGCTTACAAAACACCAACTGTTTGGAATAATTTGAAAGCAAAAACAGAAAGAAAAAGAAAGCAAGAAGTAACACTTCCCATAAGAATTAGAGTTGGAAAAAAGAACGTAAGCAATGTTGCTAAGGCTCTTGTAACTCACATAATCAAGAAAAAGAAATAATCATTTCAATTCTAAAACAACAGGTGCGTGGTCCGAGCCGTGAACTTGATCAAGAATTTCTGCATTTTTTATTTTATTTTTCATTCTTTCAGAAACAACAAAATAATCAATTCTCCAGCCGATATTCTTTGCCCTTGCGTTGAACATATATGCCCACCACGAATACTGAACTTTGTTTGGATTCAGTTCTCTGAAAGCATCTATAAATCCGGAATCAAGAAGTCTGGTAAAATCATTTCTTTCTTCGGCAGTAAATCCTGCATTGTGGATGTTGTCTTTAGGTCTTGCTATGTCTATTTCTTTGTGTGCGACATTCAAATCTCCGCAGAAAATAACAGGCTTCTTTTTATCGAGTTTTTTTAAGTAACTCAAAAACTCCTCATTCCATTCCAGTCTGTACTTTAATCTTGTCAGCCCCCTCTGAGAATTCGGAACATAGACATCCACCAAATAGAAATCAGGGAACTCAGCAGTTATTACCCTTCCTTCCTTGTCATGCTCATCTTTTTCTATTCCATATGTTATGTTGATTGGTTTTGTTTTCGAGAAAATTGCAGTTCCTGAATATCCTTTCTTTACTGCAGTGTTCCAGAAATGATGCGGATAATCTTCAAGAATCTTGTCAACTTGGTCAGGATGAGCTTTTGTTTCCTGAATGCACAGAACATCTGGATTTTCTTTTTTAACGAATTCCCTGAAACCTTTGTTAAGAACTGCTCTTATTCCATTAACATTCCACGAGATTAATTTCATTATTTAGGAAATCAGATTTATTGTTTAAAAAGGTTGTGCAATCAGCCTCAGAACGTTTTTCGTTTCGGAAGTTCCTATTCTTTTTTCTACTTCCTTGAGCATAGGGATAGTTCTTTTCGGAGGGCCATATACTGAGAAGTGTATCGCATCAAGATAATCTTCATTGAATGTGTGAAGGCCAATTTCCACATCGCTGTTTTTGGAATCGTTGCCTTCATCGGCAGATATGTGTGTGTAAGAATATCCCTGGTCTTTGAATCTATGAATTCCTTCCGTAAGAGGTTCCGGGTCTCCCTTCGTGAAAATTTTTGTAAGGATTGGCTCCAATTTGTTTTCCTTGTCCATTATTCCAGGAATTGGATGATAAAAAACACAGGCAATTGCGGCTCTCTCTTCTTGATGTGGATGGATAAAACTAATAGATTCTTCTATTGAACTGCAAACTTTCTCCTGTTTTTTGCTTATTTCCAAATTGACAATTGCTGGAAGATTTCTTTTCCAGATTGGTTTTCCGTATGCTTTTTCCAGGTATTCATAGACTTTATCCGCATTTTTCACATCGCTGCAGGTGTATGTTGATGTTGCCAGAAGTTTATTTTTCAAATCAAGCCTGTGAAGCTGGTGCGATTCCTTGAAAAGAGAAAGAATAACATAGAGGTTGTCTTTTTCCCTGTGAAAAGAGGTTTCCACCGGCTCGAGCTCATCCGCGTCCAGAGATAGTTTGTTGTGGAGCCAGACGAAATCATAGACATTTTGCGGAATCCAAATACCGTTTTTCTCTGCGGAATCCATTAATTCTCTCGTCTTCTCAGAAGGAGACTCAAACTCTTTAATCAAATTTTCAAAGTTCCACAGGGCATAATGTTCGTGGCCCATTGAAAACCGAGGATAATTATCCGCCATTTATTTTTCACTTTTATTTATTTTTATATAAAATTCCAAGAGAAATATTTAAACATTTTGTTTTTGCAATTGACGAATTTTTGCTTATAAATAAATTCCGCGGCAAAATTGGCAAAGTTTAATTAGTTGAAGTACTAATCAGAACAAAAATGACAAATCCCTGTAAAATTGGCGTAAAACTGGATGCGAGTCTGAAAGAAGCAAACAAAGAAGAAGACTACATAAAGTATTCCGGAGAAATTGTCTTCAAAATGAGCGATGAAGGGGAGTTTTTCGAGTCAAAATTTCCTCTAAATCTTTATTTTCATCTTGTTGACAAGCAGGAACGAGCAGTTGAACAGGAACGAAAGGAAGTTTTATTCAGAAGAGTTGATGTTGTTCTTTTTGACGGGGAAAACTCAAAAGTTCACATAGACAAAAATCTTGAGCGGCTGGTTAAATCTTTGTTCCTGAATTCTTTGACAGACACAGAGACGCCGGATAAAAGTATCTTGAGTATAGAAAGAAACACTGACCGAAAACCTTATTTAGTTCAGTTTTTGGATAAGTATAAGTAAAGAAGTAAAGAAACTGTAAAAATGAAAAAAACAACAGCAAATGCCGGAAAAGAACAGAAAATAACCAAAGACATGCTTATCGGGGAATTAGTGCAGAAATATCCTGATGCAGCCTATTTTTTGGTGAAAGAAGGCATTCACTGCATAGGCTGCGGAGCGGCAGCTTTTGAGACAGTTGAGCAGGGGCTGTCAGCCCATGGCAAAACAAAAAAGCAGATAGACGATTTGCTGAAAAAACTGAACAAAGAAGCTGACAAATAGTTCTGAGCAAATTTTAAATATAAGATAGATTTTCGAGCACGAGATGTCATACGAGATTAAGAGCAATCCAATAAATGTCAAGATGGCATGGGAATTAGGGCACGATTTGGTTCTGAAGTGCTGCAATGTCTGCAGATACAACCGCTACAATACAGTCAACGGCAAGATTGGTCCGATATTCTCCAAAGAAACATACAAGACTCACGGGTGCGCAGCCCTGGATAGACTGTATGAACTCGTGCAGAACGGGGCCAAAAGCAAAGATACTTCTGAAGCAAGTGCAAAAATTCGCAATCTTGCCGTTCTTGTGAGCGGAAAAAAAGAATTTATTCTGTGCAGAAAATTCGAAAAAGTTCGATAGAATTAAAAAGTTCGGCTTGTTTATAAGTTAAAAGAGGCTGAAATGACTATATACATAGGTTCTGACCACGCTGGATTCAAGCTTAAGGAAGCTATGAAGCATTATCTCAAAGAAATTGGTGTTCAATATCAGGATCTTGGCGATTCTAGATATAACAAGAACGACGACTACCCGATTTATGCAGAAAAAGTAGCTAAAGCAGCTGCAAAAAACAAGTCATTCGGAATTTTGTTTTGTGGTACAGCACAGGGAATGTGCATTGCAGCAAACAAAATAAAAGGGATAAGAGCAGTTGTTGTGCACGATTTGGATGACGCCAGAATAACCAGAACGCATAATGACGCAAACATTCTCTGCTTGTCTGGAGAAAAAACATCAAAAGAACTTTCTAAAAAAATAATAAAAACTTTCTTGTTTACGATGTTTTCAGGCGAAGAAAGGCACAAAAGGAGATTAAAACAAATATCAAGGCTAGAATGATTCAAATTTTACCTTCAATAATTGCCAGTTCTCAAAAAGAGCTTGATTTCAGATATGATAAAGTAAAATCTCAGCCGATTCTTCATCTGGATGTCATGGACGGGGAATTCGTTCCGAATAAGTCACTGTGGTTTAAGTTCAAACTTCCTCATCACAGGTTCAGAGCTCACCTAATGATTAAAAATCCTCTGACTTTTATAGGGATGCATCACAATGAAATCGAAACGTTCTTCGTCCATCCCGAGACAATAAAAGACATTGAAGATTTTCTCGATTTTACAAAAAGAATAAAAACAAAAATTTATTTTGCGTTAAGTCCGAACGTTCCTGTTTCCAAGATTAAAAAACATCTGGGGAAAATTGAGGGTGTTCTGGTAATGACTGTTAACCCCGGCAAGTACGGAGCTAAGTTCCTTCCCAACATGATAAATAAAATAAAACAGCTGAGAAAAATTAAGAGAAAATTAAAAATTGCCGTTGACGGCAGTGTGAATGACAAAACAATAAAATCGCTTGCTAAAGCAGGGGCAACAGAATTTTCCGTCGGTTCTTATCTGCAGACGACAAATGACATCAACAAGGCAATAAATAAATTAAGAAACGCTATTTAATCTGCTTTTTCTTCCAATCCCAGTTCTTTGGTTGTAAGAACATCCTTTTTTTCCGGGTTCGCCTTTTCTTCCAGAGTCTTTTTTTGCTCCCAAATAGGACATAGAACGGGAACACACCTATTTTCCTCGTCTGAGAACGGGTGATGAATTGGAGGATGTGCGGGTCCTTTACACATGGTTTCCTGTCTGTATGGCTCTACCCCCTTTCTACCCTCGCAAGTGTCGTAATATTCGCATACCATTGAATTATCGCACCGCAAACTTATATATAAAACTGCGCTTCAGTAATGACAAAATTATATAAAGTAACTGCGAATCTTTGCGAACATGGTGGAGATAGACATACATTCTGAACTAGAAAATAAAGTGATGCCAATAAACGAGAAAATAGATTCTCTTATGGTAAAACGTGCAAAAATACTGAACAACATAGCGTTGGTTGTCATGAATGACTTTGATGATTATCTTTCAAAAATGAAACGCAGAATAAATATGGACTTCCCAGATAATAAATTGGAGATAGCTAGTGTTAGCTATTCTGAAAATCCTGTTAAATATGGGATAGAACTTAAACCATTCAAACTTCCTGACGAAGATACATTGATTGAGAAATGCATAGACAGAAAGGACTTGATATGTGACATTGAAAATGATATCAACAACTACAAAAGAAAAAATGACTGGTTAATAGGAGAAATACTCTTTGAAATAGACTAATCACTTCAAATGTATTTCAATAACATCTTTATCTTTCATCACATGATCAAGCATGAATTTCTGACCAGGGAATTTAGAAGAAGGCCCCCATATTCTTGTGAACTTGAATTTTGTGACGAAATCCTTGTGTAATTTGTTGCAGACATCTCTTACTGCAGCTCCCTCGTGAATTATCATTGGCTCAGTCATGTCAGCATCTTTTCTGACTTCTTTCATGTAAAGTCTCATCAATTTCAGTCTCTTGAACATCAATTCCTTCAATTCATCTATGTTTATGCGATTTTGAGCCGAGATGAATAAATCAGGATTTATTTCTTTGTTTATTTTATCAATTTCTTCTTCATTCAATAAGTCTGATTTTGAAACTGCAACAACAGCAGGAAGGTAAATTTTGTTTCCGGCAACTGCGTCTATGAATGTGTCAACATTAACGTTGCTTCTAAGTACAACATCGGCACTCATTATTCTGAATTCTTTCAAAATTAATTTTATTGTTTCATCATCAATTTCTGTTTTGACAGTTCTTCCTATGCTTACTCCTCCTTTTGATTTTCTCATTATTTTGATAATTGGCTTTTGCTGATTTATTCTTATTCCAGAATCATATATTTCTTTAATCAAAGCTTTGTAGTGTTCTGGTTTTTTTGCGTCAATTAAAATCAAAATTAAATCTGCTGTTCTCATTACAGCAAGAACTTCTCTTCCTCTTCCTCTTCCGGAAGCTGCTCCATGAACAATACCCGGCAAATCTAAAATCTGTATTTTGGCGTCTTTGTATTTCATTACTCCCGGAATGCATGTCAGTGTTGTGAACTCGTACGCTGCAACTTCTGATTTTGCTCCAGTTAATGCGTTAAGAACTGTAGATTTACCTACGCTTGGAAATCCTATGATTACTACGGTTCCGTCTCCTGTCTTTCTAACAGCATATCCTTCTGTTTTAGGACCTGAACTGGCTCTTTTGACTGATTCTTCCCTTAATCTTGATAACTGAGCCTTGTAACCGCCTATTGCGCTCTGGGTTCTCTTGTTGTATTTTGTTGTGGATATTCTTTCCTCAAGCTCTGCTATTTTTTCGTTTGTACCCATAAGACATTAGGAAAGAAGTCTGTTTAAAAAGATTACCTAATTTTTAGAGACAAGTCATTAACAAAAATTAACTTCATATCGAAATATACTGTGTTTCAAAATAATTAAATTTTCATATACCTTTGAGTCAATTGAATCTTCTCTGT
>JAFGRQ010000031.1 GCA_016935155.1 Candidatus Woesearchaeota archaeon | reverse complement strand
TTCTTTCTGCAGGAAAGACCTGCTGTGATTTTAAAGCAAAACAAGAAAGACAGCATTATGCAAATAATTTAACAAAAATCCTTGAACAAAAAGGAACTGTAACTGTAAAAGGAATTGGAAATAATATTTTCTCATGGAAAGAAATTAATTTCAAAGACGGAAGTTTGATTCTTGAAGGCAAAGATATTATAACTCAAGTAATTGAAGACGACGGACTTGTTCTTCAGATACCGATTGAAAGGTCAACTGATTATGATGGAGACGGAACAATTGATAATTATAAAAAAATAAAAAAGAACAGAGACACAGGAGAAATTTGGGTGGATGAAGAATACAACATAAAAACAGGTGTAAGAAGTTACCAAACTGAATATCTGAATCGAATGAAAAGAATATCTTCTGTATACGGCCTGAAGTAATCTTTATAAACAACATTCAAATCAATATTCTCAAGGACCCATAGTCTACTTTTATGATTAAATCAATGTATTTATTAATATTAAATAATCTAAACTAAAATATGCGGGTGAAACTGAAAAAAGGAGAACAGCGTGCATTAATTGCTACAACCATGCAAAAATACAATTCTCTGAAAGCTGTTGCTCAGCAATTGCAAATTCCCTACCCGACTCTTAAAAATTACTTTCAAGAAAACATATTATTACCCAAAGAAATATTTGATAAACTTCTAAAATTATCTCATGAAGAAGAAAAAGATTTTGATGCTTCTTATCTGCCGGAAAATTGGGGGAAACGCATTGGTGGGCAAAGAGGAGCAAAAACATTGCTAAGAAAATACAAAAAAGAATTAGTAGAATGGAGAAAAAAAGGTATATCAAAATTCCACCATTCAAATGTTAAACAGATTAAAATCCCAATTCTTGATGAACGGCTTGCAGAATTCATTGGAGCGCATTTAGGAGATGGAACTTTAACAAAATATTTCCTCAAAATTTCAGGAGATGCGAGATATGATTTGCCGTATTTCAATTATCTTAGAAAACTAATTTTTGATTTATTTGGAATAGATGCACATATTTTAAAAGAAAGCGATAAAACTAGAAATACATTATACCTCACCATCTCTTCGAGAAACTTCTGCACGTTCCTGCATGACAAATTTGGCATAGAATATGGGGATAAAATCAGAAACAACACCTTGATTCCGAAGGAGATTTTATGTAATTCTGCGCTCTCACTAGCTTGTCTCAGAGGACTTATTGACACAGACGGTTCTGTTTCCCGCAGAGGGAGAAATGGCTCTCAGTTTTGCATTGTCTTCACATCGCACAATAAAAACTTAGTTCGGCAGATAAAACAAATATCAGACAAGCACAACCTATTCACATATGTGGCG
This sequence comes from Candidatus Woesearchaeota archaeon, assembly GCA_016935155.1. GTDB lineage: Archaea > Nanobdellota > Nanobdellia > Woesearchaeales > UBA10107 > UBA10107. The sequence continues at coordinate 5,371 of JAFGRQ010000031.1, read as the reverse complement.
AAAGATGAAAATCAAATCGGAACAAACAATAATAAAAATATTTTAAACTATTTCAAAAAAGTCGGAACTTCAAACCTCAGACATATCGTTCGATTTCATTTGCGATTTTTCAAAAATAAAACCATCTATCGGCATGAAGTCGCACAGTACTATCAAAAAGACTTATATAGGAATGCTGTTTTACCATTTAAGATAGCAGGACCCGTGGTCTAGAGCCATTAATCGTGGCGGACAATGGTTATGACATCACCTTGACGTGGTGGGAGTCCCCGGTTCGAATCCGGGCGGGTCCATTAAAAACAATGCAAGAACTACCAGAACACACAATAAAACCAAATCCTGTAAGAATTGTTCTTCCATCTTTTCTTACGACAATCTCTCTTGGAATTTTGTTTTACATTGGAATTGCAATAAATGTTTACCTATTGAACATGAGAATTCCGGGAACAATAAATTTTCTGATTTTCGCAGTAATGGTCCTGCTAGCAATAATACAGTCCCTTCTTTCTTATGTTCAGACTTCAAAAACCGCTTATCTGGTTTACAAAAACAGAATTCAAGCAGGAAGCGATTACGTAATGTTCAATTCCGTTCAAACAATTTCAGAGAGCAAAAACTTTTTTGACAGCTTGTTCGGAACAGGAACAATAAAAATAAACAATCTGAAAATGAAAAGCGTCCCGAACATAGAACAGACTTTCAATTACATTAAGCAGCTGATGCAGTACTCAAGAACGCAGTACAACCAGATGTGACCACCAATACCTTTATAAAATCCGACCGTTTATAAACACTTATGGGAGACGAGCACTTTTCGAGGAATTTCTTCATCGCGGCGCTATTTTCATTAGTTATCTTGTCCGCCTTGATTGTCTTCCCGTTTGCAACTGCTGTTATGTTTGCTGCAATTCTTTCATACTTGACTTATCCTTTGTATAAAAAAATAGCAGGAGGAATAGGCAGGCAATTTGCAGCCGGATTAATTGTACTTCTGCTGATTGTGCTTCTGACAATTCCTTCATACTTCATGCTCAACGCGCTTACAAAAGAAGGATACACACTGTACATAACTGCAAAGCAAAAACTCGCGGTTGGGTTTGACGAAAAAGACTGTGTTGCAGAGCCGGGCTTTATGTGCAACACAATAAATAATCTCATTGGTTTTACAAAGGGCCAGCAATTTAAGTTTTACGTCGAAGATGCCGTCAGCAAATTAACCTCGTACATTGTAAACAAAGCCTCCAATTTCTTTGTAAATCTCCCAAAACTATTCATAGACCTTGTTGTTATGTTTTTCATGATATACTACTTCCTGCTTGATGGATTGAGCCTGATTAAGAAAATCAAGACCTCAATTCCTCTGAAAACTCACCACATTGATGAAGTAATCAGTCAATTCAACAACTTTACGCATGCAACAATATATGGAAATCTCATAACGGCATTAGTCCAGGGAACAATCGGCGGACTGATATTCTGGATTCTTGGAATTCAGGCTCCGATTATCGCGGGAATTGCTATGGCATTCTTTGCATTCCTCCCTGTTGTTGGAACACCCATCGTTTGGTTGCCTGCAGCAATAAGTCTATTTATCGGCGGAGAAACTAGCAAAGCAGTCATTCTGCTTATCCTTGGAACATTTGTAATCTCAACTATTGATAACATCATCAAGCCAGAAATAATAGGAAAAAGAACAAGACTTCATCCAGCAGCTGTTTTGATTGGAATCTTCGGAGGAATGTTTACAATGGGCTTGATTGGAATACTGATTGGACCGTTAGTTCTTTCACTGCTTATTTCTTTTGTTGAAGTTTACTATAAAGAAGGGTATTAGTGTTTTAATTTACTAATCAATCCTGACAGAAAAGATTTTTTGTTTTTTTCTTCCAAAAATAAAGAAAGAGAGACTTTGCTCAAGCTAGTTCGTTCATCGTTTGCAGATGCAAGCACGACATTAATGCCGCTTCTTTCTTGAAAATCAATTCGCGGCTGAACAACAAGATATCTTGGAAGAGGATTTTGATTCAAGAAAGCATTTATTTTCTCCCTCTCACCGCTTGCAACAAAAATTCCTCTTGTATCTTTTTTGTTTTGCGAATAAACAAGTTCAAACAACTCAACAGAGAGTTTTGCCTTGAGAAGGTCGTAATAGAAACATTCGTATTGCCTTCCGGCGTCCTTTACTTTCTCAAGCATACCCATATCTACGCCAGAATTTAGGTCATTAATATAGTTAACTATTGCAAGAATTTCTCAACAGCCTGTTCGATTAGCATGCTCTGATTTCTGATTCTCTCGCTTCTCATTTTTTCTTTTAATTTAAGCAAGATTGGTTCGCTTATTGAGACCGATATTCTGTATTTCATTGAGTGCTCCGTGCGAGATGTCTCAACATTTGTTGAGATAGACTCAGCTTTGCTGAGACGTGAAATAGACAAACTTGTTTGGAGTGTTTCATTTTTTATACCACAATATTCTATCGCTCATTTGATCAAGTTCTTCGATATTTTGAACATATGTTATGGGTTTATGTTCATCAAATTCTTTTTGCCATACGGTAATTATGCGATAATTTCTATCTCCTACCAAGGACATCATTTGCGCTCTGTTTAGATATTTACGCGTTATTTCCTTTGGACTCTGAGGTTCTGTTGGGTCCAAGACTGGATTTGAACGAACCACTCCTCTTAAAATATCTTCCCAGTTTTGTGTTTGAGTTTTCTTTGCAGAGTTATCGTTCATTTTAGTCCCTCATCAATTCCAGAATTTTTTTTGATAAGTCTTTTTCTGTAACTCTGGGTGTGTCTTGCACTTCCGGCAGCGCATTTGCATCCGCCTGAATATCATATTTTGGAACTTCTGTTACTTTAAATTCCAATTCATCTTTGATTACGAAATTACCGTCAGGATTTGTAAGATGTTTGTCATTTATTTTTACCATAATTCTTTTTGGTCTGACAGAACGTTGCTTTCTGAATATCTCGAGGTATCTGTCTATGGTTACGTTCCTGCAGCCGTCAAAAAAAGGAGAGAACGAAATATTGAATCCGTTTCCTCTTGTCAAATAGTCGTTCAAAAGAGTTTGAACTTTTCTAAAATCATCTACTGACAGCTCCATGACTCCTGTTGCGATTTGTTTTCCCGAATCAACTGGACGATACGTCTGAGAAATGTTTGAGGGATTTAATCCCATAGATTCAGCTAGAGAATATGCTTTCAAAGTGGATTCTCTTATCTCTTCGCTTACTCTATCGAGTGGTGTCATGAAAACAGCTAAGTAATACTTGTTTATAAATGTTTCGTTTTGTTCTCACTTAATAGTGATAACACTATTATGTTGGTAAGGTTTATATAGAAAGTACCTTCCAAAAGCGTAAGAAGGCTTAAAATGGCTCTGAATTGCCTCAGAAAGCCATATAGATGCGGTCGTGACATACAATCTCGGCAAAGCCGAGCTGTCGCCACGCCCAATATCACAAATAAAAATAATCATTCAAAATTATGCGGTCGTGGCACACGCCGAGGGAAACCCTCGTCTACACCACTCCCGCTGATGCGGTCGTGGCACAATCCGGTACTGCGCCAGTCTTGAATATCGAATCAAGCCAACTGGTGTCCGCAAGGACTTCCCGGTTCAAATCCGGGCGACCGCGTATTCTTTCTTTTATTCCCGTTTAGAGACAAATCAATCACAAGAGTTATATACTCCTTCTACTATATGGAAAATAAACCCAACCAGGAGGCAGAAATGCAAAGGACTATAGAGCATATGCTCAGGCATTTTATTCTTCTTTCAATTAGACAGAAAGGACTAGCGATGACTGCTATTGACCCCCGATATTCAGATGTTTTTTACGAAGAAAATAAAAAATTAGGATGCCACGCACTTACCCATGAAGAACTCAGAAGAGAAGAAGAATTCTACCACAGAAGAAATCCGCAGGAAGTATTTTATTTGGCGGATAAAAAATTAATTTTGCAGCACTGATTTAATCGTTTGTGTACGTCTTCAATGGAAGAGCGTTCTGCAATGGAAAAATATAATGTTTTCTTCCGAAATATTCGCAGGTGTTTGGACTTATTGTTTTGGAATATTTTGCAACGATGCGTGTGGGAATCCAGCCGGCCAAAAATAAACGAGGATGTCTTTTGTGAATTTCGAACAAATCCGCAAATCTTTCTCCCCTGGCTTTTGCCTGTTTCAAACCAAATAACATTTCTACTTCCTTGTCATTTATTTCCGTCGCCAATTTGTTGTTGTCGAAAAGAACCTGCATCAATACATCAGAAGGATGTTTTTCCAACACGATTGGATTTTTTTTGAAATCTTCTGCTGGAATTGTCATGTTAAGATTTTTTACCGCATCTTCCAAAGAAACTTGAGCACCTTTTGCTCTTGGAATGAGTCGTGATTTTACCTCGATAAAATGCACGTTTTGACTTTCTCCGTCTGTATTCAAAACATCGTGCCAAATATCAAACCCATTGTCGGGAGTAGTTAATGATCCTCTGATTTCATCGCTGTTGTAATACACTGCGGGTGTAACATTTGTTCGCAGCCAATCAATTATTGCTTCTCGTGCTAAATCTCCTCTGTAAATATCATCCATTTTTCTCACTAAACTTCTTTCAGGACCATAAGATTTCACGAAATGAGCTTTTTGAATTGCGCAATTTATTGCATCATTAATTGCTCTTACAGAAGGAACAAATTCAATCACATCATTTGCAGTTATCATTTCAAACGCAAATCTTAACTTTTATTTAAGATGTATTATTTTCCATATTTCTGCTACTACTGAGCCTTGTTTTGGTTGAAAATAGTTTATAAACAAAGTCAAAATTTTTGCGAAATCATTATAAACGAACAGAAAGCCTTATATATGAGTTACTTCCAGATATATTTAAGGATTACTATTAGACGGAGCAAAAAATGCAACATCAAATAAAAAAATGTCCTGAATGCGGTTCTGCGAATATTTTTGCAAACAGAGACAAAGGAGAAATAATTTGCAGAGATTGCGGTTTAGTTATCGAAGATAAAGCTATTGACTTCTCACAGGAATGGAGAGAATTCGATTCAGAACAGGGAGAATCCAAGAGAAGAGCTGGAGCTCCTATGACTTACACTCAATACGACCAAGGATTAGGAACAGAAGTTGGGCAAAAAGCAGATTTATTTCAGCTAGGTTCTAAAGACAGAAACAAATTCTTCAGATTAAGAAAATGGCAGTACAGAATTTCAACAGCAATTGAAAGAAACTTGAAATTAGCATTGGCTGAATTGAAAAGAGTTTCTTCATATTTGAAACTTCCGAAGATGGTTGAAGAAGAATCAGCTCAAATTTACACATTAGCAGTTCAAAGAGGA
>JAFGRQ010000030.1 GCA_016935155.1 Candidatus Woesearchaeota archaeon | reverse complement strand
GTTCTGCGTGAGAAACCCCACGCTTTAGCGTGATTTATTTGGGAGTGCGTCATTTGGCGAAATCAGGAATTAACGATTTAATTTTGCAGTCATTAATGGGACATTCAGATATTAAATCAACATACCGCTACACTCACGGAAATATAAACATGGAACTGAAAAGTCCTTTAGATGAATTAATAATATAGAATCTATTCTTCTTTCTTGGCTTTCTTTTCTTTAGCTTCTTTCTTTGGTTTTTCTTCTGCTTTCTTTTCTTCTTTAACTTCTTCTGTTTTATCTTCTTTTTTAGTAATGTCTGTAATTCCAATATTAGGAACGAATTCTTTTCTAGATTTTACGGTCTTTTCTATTTTTTCTTCTTCAGTTAATTCGGCTTTTTCTTCTATTAGTTCCGGAAGAGTCGGTATCGGAGGAAGAGCTCCGGTAAAATCAGAAATTTCAAGCGCTCTGATTTCAACAGATCTCAAAGGATAGAGCCTGTTTACTCTCTGCTTTATCATTTTTTGAAGTCTATTAGACAGGATTGAATGAACCAATTCGTCAAAACTAACTTTGCTTGCTTCGACCCTTGAAACAGCATCAGCCAAATGTCTTATTTTTGTAAGAACTGAACCTCCTGTTTTTCCCCTTGTGAGCAACAATGGCTTCAATCTCACAACAACATTGTCTTTTGTTGCGCATAAAAATGACATATCGAGTCTTTCTTTTCCTTTTCTAATCATTCTTCGCACAGAAGGCGGTGCAATCTCTAATTTTTTTAATTTGGTTTCTGCATTTCCCTGATTGACCGAAACAATTTCAAATGTTCCGATAAGACTTTGCTTTTTAGGATCTCCTATAACATTCATCAAACTTGTTGTTATTGTTCTTCCAATAAGCTGACTTTCTTCAGCAGCAATTGTCTCCCCTATTTGGCCATTTCCGAAAACAGCAGGAGCTATGACCCTGTACCATCTCTTCATTTTCCAGGAATCAACAATCCTTGATACTTTCCTAACTTCTGTAGCCATGAAGAAAAAGGAAAGAGGGTGGTTTATAAAGATTACGCTAAAAACCTCAAAAATGATATATATTAGCTGTGTGTTGTGGACATGATGAAACTGAAAGAACTTGCGGTTTTGGGCATGCTCGGGATGTTTTTAGCCGGATGCCCCCCAAAGAAAGAAATTAAACACCCCATATATAATCCGGTCCCGCCAAGACATGATATTGCACAGAGAGTTGAATCTGAACAATCTGAACAAGCAGTTTCTTACCAAAAAACAATTCCTGCAAAAAAAATTAAATTTTATCAAACTCCTGAACCAACAAAGACAATAACAAAAACAATTCATCAAGAACAGTCCAGCCTTGCACATGAACTGGGCCTTCCCAATTGGGAGGAATTCAAAGCAATTGTCAAAGGATATTTGGAGCTGACAGACCCTTCGACAGCTCCATTAAAAACAGAAATGCCAAACACTACCTTGCGAAACAGCATCGATATCATTGCTGCTTTTTGCAGAGGAAGAAACGCGACCGTCGAATGCTGCGGAAACTTCTACTCAGAAAAAAATCCCCCTGTTTTTGACCCGAAAAAAACATACAGCGAAAAGGAAAAAATTGATTTTGAGGTTATTGCAAATTACGCCTGGAAACTGAATGAGAAAATAATGAGAAAAGAACTTTTAGGAGATGACTGGGTTAACTAGCAATCTTTAAATAATAGATAGTGATTTGACAGAAAATGACATATCAAGGAATATTGTTTGCAAGAGAACAGACATCTTGTAGTTGCGAAGAGGTATATTTCGCACCTTCTCAACTTGAAGAATATAAAAAATACATTCAAGAAGGAAAACTGCCTGATGGTCGTATCATCATCAAAAGTAAACTTTTTGATAATCCTGTTGATAGAGAGACATTAGAAAATGAATCTGTTCAAATTGGTCTTGAAGCACTTGTTGATTCACTTCCAGGTCTTGGAATAATTGAATTCATGAGAAAAACAGCAAAAGAAGCAAGAGAAACTGCAACAGAAATAACTAACAAATATAAACAGAACGATTAAACATCCAATTCATCAACATCTTTTGCATGCGTTTCAATGAACTGCCTTCTTGGTTCTACCTGGTCTCCCATCAGAATTGTGAATATTCTGTCTGCTTCAACAGCATCATCAATATTTATTTTTTTCAGGCTCCTTACTCTCGGGTCCATTGTCGTTTCCCAAAGCTGTTCTGGATTCATTTCTCCCAAACCCTTGTAGCGCTGGATTGAAACCCCGTCTTCCCCTATCTGAGAAACAAATATGTTTTTTTCCTCATCAGAATATACATATTTCTCTGTTTTTCCTTTCTTTATCTTGTACAGTGGAGGAAGCGCCAAATAAACATGCCCTGCCTCAATAAGCTGCTTCATGTATCTGTAAAAGAAAGTCAGCAGCAGCGTAGTTATGTGGCTTCCGTCAACATCCGCATCTGTCATGATTATTATTTTGTGATATCTTAATTTCGAAATGTTAAATTCTTCTGCAATTCCCGCCCCCAATGCCGCAATCATTGTTGCAACCTCGTTGTTCGCCATTATCTTGTTCAGCCTTGCTTTTTCAACATTCAAAATTTTTCCCCTCAAAGGAAGAATTGCCTGATACTGCCTGTTCCTTCCCTGTTTGCTGGAACCGGCTGCAGAATCTCCCTCAACCAAATACAACTCGCATTTAGCCGGGTCTTTTTCAGAGCAGTCTGCTAATTTTCCCGGCAGTGACCATGAATCAAGAGCGCCTTTTCTTCTTGTTAATTCTCTTGCTTTTCGAGCTGCCTCACGAGCAACGGCTGCATTTATTGTTTTTTCAATCATTTTTCTTGCAGGACCTGGATTTTCTTCAAGATATGAACTTAAAGCTGCCGAAAACACAGCATCAACAATTCCTTTTACCTCGGAATTTCCAAGCTTTGCTTTTGTCTGGCCTTCGAACTGAGGTTCCTGAACTTTTACAGAAACAACAGCAGTTAATCCTTCTAAAACATCATCGCTTGAAACTTTGACTCCTTTTGCGATGTTCGTTTTTTCTGCATATTGGTTTATTGTTCTTGTCAAAGCTGATTTGAAACCAACTAAATGAGTTCCGCCTTCAACCGTATTGATATTATTTACGAACGAAAATATTATGTCTGAATAAGTATCGTTGTACTGAAAAGCGATTTCAACAGCAACATCGTCCTTCTGTTTTTCCAGGTAAAAAACATCATTGATTGATTCTTTGTTTTTATTCAAATAAGTTACAAATTCTTTTATTCCTCCTTGATACTGGAATTCGTGTTCTTTTCCTGTTCTTTCATCAGTTATTTTGATTTTTATTCCTTTGTTCAAGAAAGCAAGCTCCCTCAGTCTTTGCGACAATGTATCAAAACTAAATTCGTTTTTTTCCATTATTGAAAAGTCAGGATAGAATGAAACCGTAGTTCCCGTCTCTGAAGAATCTCCTTTTATCGTAACTTCTGAAAGCGGATTTCCTTTCTTGAATTCCTGTTCGTAGATTTTTCCGTTTCTTCTCACCTGAGCAACGAGATGGTCTGACAGCGCATTAACAACAGAAACTCCGACACCATGAAGCCCTCCGGATACTTTGTATGATTTTTTATCGAATTTTCCTCCGGCGTGAAGTTTTGTTAAAGCAACAGTCAGCGCAGACATTTTGTGCTGTGCATGATGTTCAACGGGAATCCCTCTTCCGTCATCAACAACAGTCACATAACCGTCTTTTCTTATGATTACAGATATGTTCCTGCAAAATCCTGCCAAAGCTTCGTCAATAGAGTTGTCCACAACCTCATAAACAAGGTGATGAAGGCCGGAGATACCCGTACTGCCAATGAACATTCCTGGTCTTTTCCTAACCGGTTCTAAGCCCTCTAAAGCAACGATTGACTCCGCCCCATAGTCATTTTCCATGGTAAAAATTAGGGCCGTTTTCTATATAAATCTTTGCTTTCTAAAATGGCTTTATAGACGCTAGGAAGCCCGGAAACAGGCATTTGAGGAGTTTAAAAATCGCCAAAAACCGGGTCTTTTTGCTACAAAGCAGTGAGGATAAGATATTTATATATGAAGCGATTGTAGAGCGCATGGCGAATATCCTTGGGGACTTTAAACATCTTGTCTATGATTTTAGCGATTGCGAAGACATCACAAAAACGAATATTGAAAATTTTCTTGCAAACAAGGACGCAAAAGTGCCTACAATTGGAAGTAGACTTAGATTTATTCCGCTAACTGACGGAGAAAAACACGCTGTTGTTTATGCTGTATCGGATTTGCACGGAGACTATGCGAGCTGGAAACCGATAAAAAGGATTGTTTTGAATGGACTTGCAAAAGGAGAAAACATATACTTGGCTGATTTGGGGGACGACAATGATGCCCTTCCCGAAAAAGAATGGGTAGCAAAGGACGGAAAACAAATATACAAACCTGTGCTAAGACCGTTAACAGATTCACGTGCAGAAGATATGTTCAATCAAAATCTTGCATATAAAGTTAAGATTGGAAATGAAGAAATGTACGCTCTTCTTTCATACCCCGATAATTCTTTCAGAATAATTGCTGAAATGGAATTGCTCGAGACTTTTTTGCCAAACAGAATAATAAGACTTGGCGGAAATCACGGAGATGCTATGAGAGGGCATCCTGCATCGCACGGAGAAATCACTCACAACATCATGGATCATTTGGAAGAAAATGAAAAAACATTTTTGAAAAACAAGTACAGTGCAAAACCCGTTGCAGCTATTGCTGGAAATTGGTGGCTTTCTCACGCAGGACCAGCATCAACCCTGAAATCAAGAGCAAACCTAGAACAACTTACAAGCCAGCTTCCAATCAAAAATGAAAAATTCGAAGAGAACTACAGAAAATATATTCGTGAAACTCCTGATGGACAACTAAGCTGGGGATTATCAGAAGAACTTGAATTTGAAGGAATACCAAAAAAAAGATTTAGAGTTTTCAGAAAAGAAGACAGAGACGCATTTTATCTTGCTGTTAACCAAGGACATGCAGAAGAAGACCAAATCATGGGTGAAATATACGGACACAGCGCAGGAACGAATATTGCGTGGGAAGATTCGCAGGGAAATATGAGATATATTTTGGACGGACTTTCGCAGCCATTTCAAGAACTTGCTCCGGGACAGGTTCTTATCGCTAGCGCTGAACACAGATATTCCGGAAAAGCGAGAAGCGGTACGTTAAGAGATGGTCCTAATACTGTCGGAGGATACATCTGCATCAAATTAAGAGATAAATTTGGAAAGATTAATTCCGCAAAATTCGGCGAGAGACCCTATGCAGAGTCATTGGGGCATTATACCTCGAGTATGCAGCATTCGGAAGCTGTTTCAAGAATTGAAATTGAGGATGCAGAAAGAGAAAGAGATTTGGTGCAGGACGCAGAAAATGCCGTAAAAGAAATGTTTATTGAAAAAGGCCTAATTTCCGGAGAAGTTTACGACAGATTCATGCGAAAAAATTTGAAAAGACTGAGAAAAGGCGTTGAAGGAGGAAATAAAAAAGCAATGACTGCAGCAGAACAGCTGGTTGAATTCAAACCCAGCGCCAAAGAAGCCAAGGAGTACCTAAGATGAGCCCTTACAGCCTTGAAACACATCACCTCCAAGTAATAACACTACGAAAAACTTTAAATATGAGCTTGGTGTCTGCAGAAAAGCCGGAGAGCATAAAATGAACGACGATTTAGAATTTATTGACCCAGACAGCATACAGTCAGAAGACACGCCTTCTGTGCCCGCTATTTCCAGTGATGCTGAAGCTGAAAAATCAGAGCCCAGGGCAGAATATAGGGGCCAATTAATTTCTAAGCCTAAAGTTCCAATATATCTTGTTGCTCAGCAGGAAATTTGCATAAACCCAAACAATCATTATGAAGAAGGAATAATGAACTTCTTCAGAAAGAAAAAAGAACAGGAAAACAGCAATAGAATTTTGATAACCACAAACAACATTGACTTTACTCAAACAAAAACGTTGAGATTTGATAACCTTCTTTCATTTGAAAAAAAACATGCACATCCGTGCATTGAGGACCTTGGATTCCCTTCGAAACACGTAATTCCTGTTGGAAGAGGAATGGATGTACATTATAATTATGAACCTTTCAAATTCACAAGACACGAAACATTCGAAAATGAATTCAGAAATCTTTTTGATTTCCTCGAAAAAAATCCTGATGAAAAACAAGCATTCGACGAAACGATGGACAGATATGAACTTCCGTCAAACAAAGAATCACTTGACACATTTGTTGGAAGCGCAGACAACAGAGTGAAATTCGTTGAAGCATACTGTGATTATTTCTACGGCATGATGCAGAAAATAACTCCTACATTCGAATCAATTACAGAAAATCCAACCATCTTTTTTTCAACAGATTTATTTGCAGATCCTGTTTTGACAAGACTTAGAGCCGACAGAACAACGGGCACATGGAAATCCAGCGGATTTTTTTATGGTTTGGAAGACAGCAATGGAAATCAAAGACTTGAATTTGCAGATCCATTCTCAACAAGCGGAGGAACTGCCTGGATTCCAAAATCACTTGAAGAGACAGCAGAAATGCTTGCAAAAGAACTTGAGCTTGACAAAGAAGACAAAATACTCAAGAGAAGAATCATTGATGGATTCAATCTGAATGAGTACATTTCAGAACAGGGACAGGGGTGCCATGTAAATATGCTAAAAGACATGGGCTCTCAAATAACAACTCTGCCTTTGCTTGACTTGTCAAAAATAAGCGAGAAACAACAGGCAGTCTTATACATGGGCAGCATGAACAAGCCAACAAGAACTCAGTCCAAAAAACTTACTTTTTCAACACACCCGATTTAAATTGTCACCTAAATTATCACGATGTCAGCTTCACCATTAGACGGTCTGTGGAATTTTTTTAGAAATATTAAGTCAAACCTGTACAAAGCGAAGACAAGTTATACTGTAGCTGATGTTGCAGGAGACAGTGTTGATGTAACAACCAATTCCAACGAAATTAGAAAAAAAGATTTGCTTGTAAAAGAAGATTTGGAAAATGCACTTGAAACTGGAAATGTGAGTCTGCTGAAAAAAGCAACAAAAATTAATCTTGAGTCAATATCAAAAATTGTTGATGTTCCGGGAAGAGGCGGTTATTCTTTTGGTCTTTCTTACATCCACCCCGTTCTTGAAATTGGAAAATCAAATGTGTTTTACGGAAGAAAAGAAGTTGAAATTTACGAAGAAATTTTCCGAAAAGCGAGAGAGAATGCAATAAAATACCCTGAACAAACAGAAGACATATATGCAGATGCTTTCAGGAAATTTTTAACTCATCTGAATGTGGCGGTGCCCAAAAGCGCTAATTCCCGGGAACTTGCTAAAAATTCTGTTGTTATCATTGCCTCCAAAAAAGCGCTTCCAGGCAAAAAAATAGGGGAAAGTAAATTAGTCATTCCGCAGAAAGAATATGCTATTCAGGTGCATCTGCCGGACAGGGCAACGAGCGAATTTGACAGACCGAAAAGAATCTCGGAATTCAAACTGAAAGAATACACTGCAACTGAAGAGGGTAAAATTATTCAGGCCCTAAAACAAATGACAGACAGCAAAAAAGACAAGAAAGTCATTATTGTGTATCAAGATTCTGATGAAAATGGAAAAAATGCTGTTAATGCCGCAAAGGGAATTGGATTGAAAAATGCTTACCCAATTATAAATTACGAACAAGTTGCAAAAGAAAAAGAAAAACTTGCTAAGGAACCTCCTATGTTCAGCAGGAGAACATTAAGAACTACTGGTAAACTTTTTGGTGCTTTAGCAGCAGCGGGGGCAATTTGGTATGCTTCAAGCTGGTTCAATACCAGAAATTACACTCCTGAAACTCCAAAAAAACAGACGTTCACTGCCGAAACAAAAACAGCTGAAGAGCCTGCAGAAAACAGCAAACCAAAAGTCACAATCGGCATAGAATACAAAAAAAACAATGACAATATTTACATTGTCAATGGAACAGATTCCGACGGAATAAGCAAACTTGAAGTATATCTGGAAAAAGATCCAAAAGCAAATAAGAGACGCATGGAGCTTCTTTTTGACGAAAAATACGACGGTGAAGAAAAAGAAGTAAGACTGCAGAGAAATGCAGAATTGGGAGACAGAAAGCCGGGAAAATACAGAATAAGAGCAATAGCCACTGATACGCTGGGCAACACAAATGACACAGGCGATGATTTGTACATACGCGGAAAAAATAGAAAATGATAACGACACCAATAGACGGCAAATTCAAGAAAGAAATCAGAGATGAAATAGATGAGAAACTGCATTTTGAACCCGGTACGCTGATATCTGACACCAGAAAAACGGACAAGGGAGATTTGGTCAAACTTGCTCCGGACACAGGAATTTTATACAATATTGGAACAGGAACAGGAGGAGCAAGAATTTATGCAGGAATTTACTGCCCGGACAGCAGACTCGACGTTCAAAAAGTAATTGAGCCCTGCCTTCCATATGCATCAAGACAAAACGAGCTCGTTCTTCTGAATGAAGAAAGAAAGGCAAGATCGAGAACAGCAGACGACAGAGTAAAATACCGTGAAAAACTCAAAAGAATCGAGGGTGCTCCGGACAAAGAAGGATTAATATCCAGATTGAAAAAAGAAATAAGGCTGACCAAACCAATCAGAGACAAAGCAGACCTGGAAGAAATATCCGGTTCAATAGCTCCTGAAAAAGTTGTAATTAAATTTTTATCAAAAGACATTCTTGCAGAAGATAAAAAAAGAACTGCAAGTGGAGAAAGCAGCATGGAAGACAGTCTAAGAAATGAATTTCTAATAACAAACTGCGTAAGGCATGGTTCTGTTCCGAGAACAATCAAATTCGGCGAATGCCAGGAAGGAATTTATTTTATGGAAACATTCATCTATGGAAAGCCTCTTAATGAATTAAATGATAAAAATGAAAATTTCTGGAGAACAGAAGGGAAAAAACCTCTCGAATTCCTTCCAAAAAAATTTGTATTTGCATTCTTGGCAAAATATTATGAAGGATTGGCTGGAATTCACAAAAAGAGAATCCTGCTTAGAGATATCAAAACTAAAAACATAATGGTGGGGTTTGACGGAAACATAGATATAATTGATTTTGGTCTTGCAAGTAAAATTAACGAAAATAACTCTAATGCCTCTTTTGCCGGCGGATATGAGCTGTATCTTCCACAGGAAATAATCACGCATATTGAAGAAGTCTTTGACAGCAACGGAAGAAAAACAGCATACCGCATCAAGAAAGGACACTCCATTCTTGCAACTCCGAAAAGCGACGTACACAGTTCAGGAGTATTAACATGCAAACTTATGTCTGGCAAATTTCCCTTCACAGCAGATAAATTCGCAACTCTGCAGGACATCATAGCAAACGGAAAGCATCCGGACCCAAGAAAACTAAACTACGAATCTGGATACGATGGTGATGACATAAAATATTTGGTCGATATGACAATGAATACGGATCCTGAAAAAAGACTGTCTGCGGAAGAACTTGCGTATCATGCGAGAAAAAGACTCGAAAAAATCGGGTATACCTCAGCAACAAACGTGATAACGGAATTCATGAAGCCTCTTAAGGAAAAAATAAATGAAACATTTCAAAAACCGCTTTCAGAAGTTCCGTCAACTCCTGATTTTGACGACGATACGCCAAGCATCAAAGTAAAGTCGTAAAAATAATCATTCCTGAACAACGCTGTATTCCGTTCTTAGTTTAACAATTGCCCAGACAATAAATGAGATAACTGCAATAATTAAACTAATGAAAAACGCTTTGTCCATTGCTGGAATTAACCAATCTTTTATTGTCTGCATCAGCAGTGAAGCAACTTTTTGGCTGGTTGCATCTTTTCCTGCGAGCGTTACCTTGAGTATGCCGTCCATCACAAAAGGCATCGCCTTGAACGACAAAGCCGAAAGAAGTGAAAGCCAGCATGCATTCCCCGAAAATTTCTGAATTCCTCTTGCTCCGCTTGCAAATAAATATATCATCAGGCTCAAAATTCCCGTTGCAATGGCTATAAGAACCAAATTATTTTTTTGATATTTTTCGAGACCGCTCTTGAAAACGTCCATTGATACAACGGTGACATTATCAACCTGCTCATTTATTTTTTCCTTTATCACATCATCAAGCAGCATTTCTCCTCTGATGAATCTGCTGTCGCAGAAAATCTCGCCGCTTGTTTCTTCTTGGGAACAAAGAATGGGAAGTGACGCGGATTTTTCTTCCTTAGTCATCGAAGAAAGTTTGTCAATATTCGCTTTTTGGTCTGGATTCATTCCCGAGTAAAAATCGCTTACTGTCTTGTCAACAATCACGTCATTGCTCGTAAGTGCGTTCTGTTTTGCTTTTTCAAATGTTGAAAATGACTCCTCTAGAAAAATATTTGTTGTGATTGATGATATGGAAACGGCAAGCAGAATAAATGCAGTTAGTGACAGCAGCCATTTCATAGCCATAAATTTTGATTAATAGTATATAAACCTTAACGTTAATTATTTAAATTAGGCAAAAACAGAAATAAAGAGGTGTTTAATGAAAAAATATTACTCGGTTTCTGAAGCGGAGGCCATGATTCCTAAAATGAAGGAAAAAATGGTTGACTTGATGAAGCTGAGCAAAGCGATTGACTTGCTTGATTCCATCGACATCCAATATGATGACGAGTACGAAACAATTAAACGGGATGTTTTGATGAACAAGAAATTTCATGAGTTTTCGCTGAGATTCTGCAAAGAAGTTGAAAAACTTCTTGGCCAGGGAATTGTTCTTAAAGATATTGACCAAGGCCTTGTTAATTTTTTCTCAATGCATGCAGGAAAAGAAGTTTTTCTCTGCTGGAAAATGGGAGAAGACAAAATACAGCACTGGTACGAATTAGATTCTTCATATGAATTCAAAAAAACAGTGGACGAACTGAAAGGGAAGAAGAAAAGAATATAAACAACCTAAAAGGGCATACTTGATGAAAAAAACAGCGGCACTCATGTTTTGTCTGGGACTTCCTTTGTTTCTTGGAGCTCAGACAATTACTGCGTACAAGCCGTCATTCCATGATGTGATGAAAGAGTTCAAAAATCAGTACCTAAAAGAAGTTCGCCACGATTTTTCTGTTTCTTTCGGAAAATTACCGGACGGAAGACAGGCAGATATTGTCACAATCGGTTCATACAAACTCGTAGAGGATGAAAAGACAAAAAAAGCAAAAAGGGATTTGGCAAGAGAAGTCAAAATTTTTGATTTGTATCCGGGAGACGGCCATCCTGATTTGATTGTCGCTCATTACAAAAAACAGTCAAGCTCTTTCCAGCCGACAGCAGTGAGTGTTCGCAGAAATGAGTGTTCTCTGGAATCATCGCTTGAATTTCCTTCTGATGCTCGGTGCCAGGACATGACTGAAGATGATACAGAAGACTTCTACAACGAATTCAAGAAGAAGCTTAAATATGCCAGGATGTTCGGCTCCATTAAATAATTACACAAAAAATAACTACACAAAACCGGGCGTCCAGTTTAGCCGTGAGAGGTTTGCTGGCGCAAACTTTATAAACCCCCTTCTTTACCAAAAGAACAGAGAGAAGGAGAACAAAGGGCTTTTTCTCAGGATTTGATTAAGACCTAAAAGCCCGCAAAACAATGAAGATAAAACCAATGTTGCCAAGTTTAAAGGAAAAGAAAAGATACATTTCATTTGAAATCGTTTCAAAAGAAAAATTCTCTGCAGATGAAACTGCGGAAGCTGTGAACAGCAGCGTATTGGAATTGCTTGGAACTCTGGAAACAGGCAAAGCAGGAATCCTTTTCTTAAAAGACAAATTCCAAAACAACGCGGGTGTTGTTAAGACCGGACACAGGTATGTGGACAAGGTAAGGACAGCGCTTGCACTAATCAAAAATATTGACAATAGAGATGTCGTTTTCAGAACACGGATTGTTTCCGGAACGCTGAAAAAAGCAATAAACAAATTCAATGAAATAAAAAGAACAGAGAGGTAAAAATGGTAAAAGACGAAATACAGCCAGCACAGCATCAAATGATGGGGTACGACAGAGCAATAACCATGTTTAGCCCCGATGGAAGGCTTCTGCAGGTTGAATATGCAAAAAAAACAGTTAAACAGGGGAGCACAGTAATCGGAATCAAGTGCAAGGACGGAGTTTTGTTTGTAGCCGACAAGAGAATCGTTGATGATTTGATTGTCGCTGAATCGATTGAAAAAATCTCAAAAGTAGATGAGCACGTTGCGGTTGCAGCAGCAGGAATATTGAGCGACGCGAGAGTTCTTGTTGAAAGAGCGCAGTTAACAGCTCAGCAGCACAGAGTTACTTACGACCATCCGATTGATATTTTGACAGTTGTAAAAGACATGTGCGATTTAAAGCAGATAACAACACAATCAGGAGGATACAGGCCGTTCGGAGTTGCACTTTTAGTTGGAGGAATAGATGACACGGGAATGAGGCTGTTCGAGACAGACCCAACCGGAATATTTTTTGAATACAAGGCAACTTCAATTGGAGAAGGAGAAAATGTTGCCGACGAAATTTTGCACAAAGAATACAAAGACGGAATGCTGATAAAAGACGGACTTAAACTTTCAATCAAAGCTCTTTCGAAGGCCATTGATGACCTAGATGCAAAGAGACTTGACTGCGCATATATTGACGCAAAAACAAAAAGTTTCGTGAGAATTTCTCAGAAAGAAATCGACGAAGTAGTCAGTGCAGCAAAAAGAGGAAAGTAGGTGCTGAATGATACCGATTGACAAAGCAGTTGTTGCGAGAGTGACAAAGAACAACAAGCACTTTGAAATTCTTGTTGACCCGGATTCGGCTCTGAATGCAAAAGAACAGCTGAAATCAGGAAAGGATGCTGATTTGTTCAATACGCTCGCAGTTGAAGATATTTTTACAGATTCCAAGAAAGGAATAAGAGCTTCAAAAAAAGAAATTCAGGAAATTTTTGGAACTGACAATCTTGCTGAAGCTGCAAAAATAATTTTGAGAGAGGGAGTTGTTCACACAACGAGCGAACAGCGAGACAAAGAGAAACAGGACAAGCTGGACAGGATTGTCGCGCTGATAAGCACAAACGCAATTGATGCGCAGACAAAAAACCCAATTCCCAGAGACATCGTGAGTGATGCCTTGCGAAAGGCGATGTTCCATGTTGACGGCAGGAAAGTGGAAGACCAGCTTCAAGAAGCGATAAAGAGCATAAGAAAAATTATTCCTTTGTCATTCCAGGAAAGAACCATCCAAATCAGCAACGTGGCGCCGAATGCCGCAGGACAGTGCCATGAATTGTGCAAGAAACTTGCAAATGTAGAAAAAGAAGACTGGAGCTCCGGCTGGAGCGCAGTTGTAAAAGTTCCTGCGGGAATGAGAGAAGAATTAATGGACAGGCTCAACGAAATAACTAGAGGAAAAATAGATATGAAATTACTAGATTAGGAGGAAAAATAAAATGAGTGGATTAAAAATAAAAGAAAAAACAATTGTCGTTCCGGGAGAAATCCTGGCTGCTGGAATGGATTACCTTCCAAGCTTTGGAACATACAGAGAGGGCGACAATATAAGAGCTGGCAGACTGGGCATTGCTCAGGTTGAAGGAAAGGTCATCAAACTTATTCCCGTCAGCGGAAGATATCTGCCTAAAAGAGGAGACATGATAATTGGAAAAATCATTGATGTCTCAATGAGCGGATGGAGAGTGGAAATCAACTCTCCGTACTCTGCGATGTTAATGACGAAAGAAGCAACAAATGAATTTATTGACAAAGGTGCGAATTTAACAAGAATTTACAACTTTGATGATTACATTGTCTGCGGAATTACAAATGTTTCCTCGCAGAAACTTGTAGACTTGACAATGAGAGGACCTGGACTCAGAAAACTTAGAGGCGGAAGAATAATTGAAGTAAACACGCACAAGGTTCCGAGGATTATTGGAAAATCAGGAAGCATGGTTGGAATGATTAAGCACGCTACTGGCGTCAACATAATCGTCGGCCAGAACGGATTGGTTTGGCTGAACTCTGAAGAGCCTGCGATGGAAGTTCTTGCTGTCGAAACAATAAGAAAAATAGAAGCAGAAGCCCACATAGCCGGACTTACTGACAGAATAAAGGAATTCCTTGAGAAAAAAACCGGGAAAAAAATTGAATTAGGTTCAGAACAAAGAGAAGAAAGAAAAGATTTTGAAAGAAAGGAATTCGAAAATGGAAACGGTGAATCACAATGACAACGACTACATACAAGAAACGAGAAGACGGAAGAAAATTCAACGAATTGAGACCTGTTGAAGCTGAAGTCGGAATAATAAAAAGAGCAGACGGCTCAGCAAGATTCAAGATTGGAAAAACTGAAGCCCTTGCTGCCGTTTACGGACCGAGAGAATTGGTTCCGAGATTTATGCAGAATCCAAAAAGAGGAATTTTGAGAGTGCATTACAACATGATGCCGTTCTCGGGTTCCGGAAACAGAGTAAAACCGGGCGGAAACAGAAGAAGCAAAGAATTGGGAGTTGTGATAAGAGACTCATTGATGCCAGTCATCAATCTTAACGAATTTCCAAACGCGGTAGTTGATATATTTATCGAATTTCCGCAGACAGATGCGGGAACTAGATGCGCCGCAATAACAGCTGCTGCAATGGCTTTGGCTGATGCAGGATTGCTTATGACTGATTTGGTTAGTTCTGTTGCCGTCGGAAGAATCGCGGACAAAATTGTTGTTGACCTTGATTATTCTGAAGACAGCCACGAAGAAGGAACTGATATTCCGATTGCGATAATTCCATCAACGGGAGAAATTTCACTTCTGCAGATGGACGGATTCATGACAAAGAAGCAGCTGTTCGAGGCAATCAATGAAGCCAAAGAAGCTGTAAAACATCTTAATGCAGTTCAAATGAAAGCATTAAAGAACAAATACAAGGCGGAGGAATAAAAACAATGAAAATAAAAGATTTTCAAGTTATAATTTCCCGGAGGAAGTTAAAATGATAATTGACAAAAGAAAATTTATTGATGTCCTCGCCAAAGGAATCAGATTCGACGGGAGAAAACCCGATGAATTCAGAAAAGTAAAAATAGAATATGGAGTGACGAGGTCTGCCGAAGGCTCCGCAAGAGTTACACTTGGAGAAACAATTGTAATTGCAGGAGTCAAAATGGAAGTCTCTAAACCATATCCAGACACACCTGACCAGGGAGGATTGATGGTTGGAGCAGAATTGCTTCCTCTTGCATCACCCGAATACGAATCAGGACCTCCTGGAGACTGGGCGGTTGAAGTTGCCCGAGTTGTTGACAGAGGAATCAGAGAAAGCCATTCGATTGACGTCAAGAAACTTTTAATCAGAAAAGCTGAACTTGCATGGACAGTTATTGCAGACATGTGCGTAATAAATGATGCAGGAAACATACTTGATGCAGCGAGCATTGCCGTTTTGGCGGCGATGAGGGACACAAAATTCCCTAAGCTTGTAGGCGACGTTGTTGACTACAAAACAATAACAAAAGAAAAACTTCCAATAAAGGAGACGCCGGTTGCAGTTACCGTTTACAAAATAGGAAAAGAACTTTTTGTAGACCCTACGAATGAGGAAGAAGGACTTGCAGATGCAAGGCTGACAATTACAACGATAGAAGACGGAACTCTTTGCTCTTTGCAGAAAGGAGGAGAATCTCCTCTGTCTGTTGATGAAATAGACAAGATGATTGACATCGCTGTGAAGCACGCAAAAGTTTTGAGAAAATCCTTGTGAGGCTCAAATGGAATATACAAAGTACGAAAAAGCAAGAATACTCGGAGCAAGAGCTTTGCAAATCGCAATGGGAGCTCCATTCTTGATTAAAATAAGCAAAGAAGACCTCGAAAAACTCAGGTACAACACGCTTGAGATTGCGAAACTTGAGTTTGACAAAGGAGTTCTTCCAATAACAATCAGGCGGCCTGCTGCAAAAGCAAGCGCTTGATTATTTCTTTTATTTTTTAGTTGATTTTTATTTTCTTT
>JAFGRQ010000029.1 GCA_016935155.1 Candidatus Woesearchaeota archaeon | reverse complement strand
GATGATGCTTCCTGAACATAAAAATAACCTAAAGCATGTTCCAGTAAATTTCCTAAATCGGTTCTGTCTCCTTCAATCCAGAATCCTTCCTTGCACCAAGGTATTTGAGTTAGTTTGAAATTTTGTTTTTCCAATCTTGCTTTTAATTCCTTGACAGAAATCTTTATTGTGTTTATTCTTATTGCTTTTCTTATATGTTTATTGCACTCAGCGCAGTATGCATCCCAATCTGTAAGCTTCTTATATCTTTCAATGAACTTTTCTTTGAATTGGAGTTCTGACATGTTTACTTCATATTTCTTCTTTGTTTTTAATATGTTTGTTTTCACGATACTTTTATATATTTGTTCTTGGTAGAGAACCCATGACTGAATTTAATCCAAAAGATGTTCAAGCTTACCGCGGAGTAAAATTCATAACGGGAAGTCATTTCTATCTTGTTGATGAGAACGGAAACCTGATAACAAACAATACAGTAACAGGTCTCGATTTAGCTAAGGCAAAGGTAGAATTGATTGCCGGCATAGAAAAAGAAGTTTATCTTGCTGAAAAGCCAAATCTTGGCGGATGTTATTCTCCTGGGTTAGAAGGTCGTGCTCGTAATTTTATCGTTGAGAGAGGACAGAAACCTAAAGAAGGGCTTTGTCTTCTATTAAGTTTAATTGGAAGAGATGGTTTCTATTCTTTGTTGTGTACTTCACCAATCTTGAAAGAATCAGCAGCAACATTGGCTAAATCTTCTTAACCATATATGGTCCTTCTGGTCTATACCCAATCTTTCTGTAATATTCTCTTGCTCCGACTCCTGAAATGACAACAATCTTGTTTTTTCCGTCTTTTTCAGCTTGTTTTTCAGCTAATTCCATGAGTTGTTTTCCAATTCCTTTGTGCTGAACATCCCCCTTTTCTCCGATTGGAACAACGTTCCCATAAACATGAATTTCTCTTATTAAAGCAGAGTCTTTTGTTATTTCTTTTCTTAAGAATGAAGAGGGATACCTCATTCTTGCAAAACCCAAAATTGCATCTTGTTTAGTATCTGCAGAAAAGAAAAATTCCTTTCCATTGCTTGATTCGTATTTTTGAAGATGATAAATGACTTTTTCTTTTCCAGTCAATAAACCGTGTTCTCTGCACCGTATGCACTTGCATTTTATTCCTTTTTTCTTCAATAATTCATCAACGTACTGCCTTAAATTGCTTCTGTCAACTCCTGCTTCCATGAATTTTGGTGGAATGTCTCTTTGAATACGCATAATTCTGCAGTATTTTTCAACAAATCTTTTTCCCTCAGAAATAATTTCAGCAGCTTCCTGCGTTGTAATTGGCTCGTATTTTCCTTTTTTCATTTGATTGTACAAAACTGTTCCTTTAGAAACCATGCAAGGATAAATTTTGAGCATATCTGGCCTGTAATTAGGATTTTCAAACAGTTCTTTCATGGCAAAAATATCTTTTTGCTTGCTCATTCCAGGCAACCCAATCATGAAATGAAAATTTAATTTAAATCCAAGGTCTTTTAGTTCTTTTATGCTTTTTATTGTGTCTTTTATTGTATGTCCTCTTTTTATTTTTTTGAGAATGTCATCGTAAATTGTTTGAACTCCAAGCTCAACTCTTGTGCATCCCCATTTAAGCATTTCATTTCCTTGCTTTGCAAATCCCCAATCAGGTCTTGTTTCAATAGTCATTCCAATGCATCTTGCTTTTGCAATTTCATTTCTCGTTTTTTCTTTTTCAAGATTTAGCTTTCCTTTGAATTTTGCAATTTTTGCCTGAATTTTAGAATATCTTTCATTATCCTGTGCATTTCTTGGAAGTTCAAAGAACTCCTTGAACTTTGTCAAGTTTAATTCATTGCTATTGAAAAACAATTCTGAAAAATCATTCATTGCCTTGAAACAGCCGACAACAAATTCTTCTTGATATTTCTTTTTTTCTGCAGGGAACGTTCCTCCCATGATTATTAATTCTATTTTGTCAATTGGATGACCCAACAGAACATATTGTTCTAATCTGTTGAATATTTGAATGTAAGAATCGAATTTAGCACGTATTGCACGCATGGTTGCAGGTTCATGTCCAGTATAGCTTTGAGGAACATTTCCAAAATAACTTTTAATTCCTCCTGGACACATTATGCATTTTCCATGAGGGCATCTGCTTGGTTTAGTCATTACAGCTACAGGGACAACTCCTGACTGCGTTCTTGTTTCCTTTCCCGAAAGAATTTTTAATTTTGGAATGTCTTTTTCATCTGCATGCATTAAAATTTCAATATTTGTAGGCATCTTTATTTTGTATTTTTTAGAAAGATTTGCCTTTAAGCTGTGAATCTCTCTGGCTTTTCCTTTTTTTATTTCACTTATTATTTCACTGTAAAAATCCATGTTCTAGAAGCATTATTGGGGGTATTTAAGATTAACTAGAAGAGCAGAGCAATTAGGAATGCCAAAATCAGTCCGTTTCCCAAATCTCCTACCGAAGTCGTGATGGGGATAAGGAAATTGTTAGGGTCTTCCTGTTTTTTGAAATAATGCTCTCCTGCGAAAATTGACAGTGCAAACAGGATTCCAACAAGAATAATCACATCAAGCAGAACGATGCCGAATATTTTGATAGCTATTTTGGAAGTAACAACGTAGTCCGAAAATCCAGCCAGAATAAGAGATGCCGCTGCTCCTATACTTCCTGTCACAACTGCAATAATCATTATTTGCGAAAATAATTTTCTTAGTTCTGCGTTTTTCCACCAACTGCTTTTTATTTTTCCTTCAAGGAGCATTGTTCCAAATTTTGAAGAAATGACTGAGCCGTAACTTCCAACCATATTATTGAGGGCGGGGTACAAAATAACGAAAGGAAGAATCGCTATGAATATGTCTTTCATGTTTTCTAGTGCAATGCCTCCAAAAGCACTGAGGAAGGATGTTAAAATTAATATAAAAATGCTTTCTTTGATTATTACATCAGCTACATGCGAGCGCGGTCCGTATTCTTTGATGTAAAAAATAGTTTTGCGGGAAATTCCAAGCTTTTTGTGAATGTGATGAAGCAGCGGATGGTGTTTCTCTCTTTCTATTTTTGTAAGAAAATTGATATTTTTTTTCAGAGTCTTGTGATTCTTTATTTTTTGAATCATATTATCACCAGCGCAATAAGCAGTGAAATAATGCTGATTATGTCTCCTGTTGAAGTTATGAATGGTCCCATTATGTTGTTCGGGTCATGTCCTCTGTTGAATAAAAATAATGTTGCAGACAATGTCAGAGGAAGTTCAATCAAATTAGCAATCAATCCTGCTATTATCGGAATTAAAATTATTTCTGGAGTTGAAACATTCAAAATTAAGTAGTTGAATACGTATGCAATCAATCCAAGGAACAACGAAACCACCATTCCAAGAAAAAGCGCTGCAAATAAATTCCCCCTTATTATTTTTGTTTTTGTGTGTTTTGGACTAATGACATGTAAAAATAATCCTGCACTTAGCCTTGATGCAAAAGAGCCGTCAATGCTGTTTCTCATTTCCAGCATTCCTGGAATCAGGATGAGCATCCCCGGAATAATAAATATTTTATCAGTGTAAATAGCAAGAAGAGTTCCGGCAATTAATCCTCCGATAATGGAAACAAGCTGGGTGCTGAAAATTTCTTTGAAATTCTTGTCGAATATGTTCATTGTATTTTTTCTGCCTTTTCTTTTTTCAATTCAATTTGTTTTAAGTGGTTTAGGAAAAATTCCAGGCAGTCAAATGCGCAAAAGCTTGCTTTTTTCTTGAAGTCTTCCGGCCCAAAATGAAGAACGAGCGTTTTTGTGCCGGGGTTTAGCTGATTTCCGCATGTTGCACAGACTCTAGCGTTTATTTTTTCGGTTACATCTAAGTGGTTTTCAAGGACATTTCTTATTTCAGAGCCTTTTTCTTTGATTTGCTTGCTTAATGAAATTAGTTCGCTGTACTCTAAACCTTCTAAAAATTCCTTGAATTTGTGCTTCATTTTGTCTATCCACCTCTTTTTTTATTAAATGTAAATTTCGTCTCCGATATTTGGAGTGAAAACATCTCGGTTTTTCTTTTTTTCTTCGTTTGCTATGTTTTTGATTGAGTTTTCGCTTCCGTGAAGGAGAATTAATTTTCTCGGATTTAGCTTCTGAATAATTCTTTTCAGCTCGCTCATTCCAGAATGTGCTGAAAAATCAAACTGGACATATTCTGCCTTTACGTTTATTTTTTTCCCCTCAAGAAAAACGCTCCCTTCGTCAAGCAGGAGTCTGCCGTTTGTTCCCTCAATAACATATCCTGTAAGCAAAAAAGCATTTTTCGGATTTTGATACCCAAATTTAAGATAATCCATTATCGGACCGCCGCTGAGCATACCGGATGTTGTGATAAAAATTCCTTGTTTTCTGACAGCTTTCTCTCTGTTCTCTCTTCCTTCGATGTAATTAGTGTTGTTTTTTGCATCAATCAGTGCTCTTTGATTTTTGCAGGAATTCTGCTGAATAATAAGGTCCGTAACTTCCTGCGCCATACCGTCAAGATAAATCGGAACATTCCACTTTTCTTTGTTTAACAGAAGCAAAATTTCCTGAGCTCTTCCGACGCCAAAAACAGGAACGAAAACAGTGCCGCCCCTTCTGATTACCTCTCTGACTTTGGCAAGGAATTCCTTTTCTGTCTGTTTTCTGTCTGGATGTTCCCTGTCTCCATATGTTGTTTCAGAAATAAGCACATCAACTTCTCCGATGTCTAAGCTTGCGCCTTTCATCAACTGGGTGTCTGTTGTGTTTATGTCTCCCGTGAATGCAAGTCTTTTTCCATCTGCTTCTACTACGATGATTGCACTTCCCGGAATATGTCCTGCATCAAAGAATTGGAAATCTGCATCTCTTATCTTGAATCTGTGAATGAAATCTTTCCCTTTCATTTGATTGAAAACATTGATTAAATTTTCTCTCTTGTATTCAGGAATACCTGTCAAGGACTCCACGTGAAAGAAGTCCTTGATCAGGATCTTGGCGATTTCTTTTGAGTGTTGCGTTAAAAAAATCGGGCAGTTCAGCCCCTTGCTGTTCATGTATGGAAGTCCTGCGCAGTGGTCCAAATGAGCGTGGCTGATTATTGCTGCATCAATTTGTTTTGGATTTTTTGGAACATTAGGATATTCTGTTTCAGTTCCTAATTTAACTCCGCAATCCAGCAAGAATCTGCTTGACTTTGTATCTACTTCAATGCAAAGTTTTCCTACTTCTTTTACTCCGCCATGGAAGATTAACTTCATTTGGTTTCCTCGAACTCAACGTACCATTTGTTTGACTTGCTGTCGAACTTGAACAGCACATTGTGTTTCTTTTTCTTGTCTAGCGCGAAAAGCAAAGGCATTGGAATAGTTGTTTCAAAAGAACTGCCTCTCTTGTACAGCTTTCGCTTAATCTCTGTCATTTATATACTTATTTTAATGCTTATTTATATAGTTATTGTTTTTATTATATAAATACTTGGAAATATACTTATATTAAGAACGTAAGAATT
>JAFGRQ010000028.1 GCA_016935155.1 Candidatus Woesearchaeota archaeon | reverse complement strand
TCTTTTCCGGTTGCGTCTCTCCACGCGACAAACTGCTCGAGTTTTCTTACCAAAACAGTTCTGACTTTTTCATTGAATTCTTTGAACACAGCATCTACGTATTTTGTTATCTCGTCCTGCTGCAGATTTGCTTTTGCCTGGAAAAATAAATCCGGCAAAACAGTATAGCCAATTTGCTGTGATAATCCATAAACAGAGCTCGCTTTTACTCCCGCGGGACCATTGTCTATGAAATCAATCCAAACCCCCTTCAACGATTTTTCAGCCCCGATGTCTCCTGCAGCTGCTTTTTGATACAATACCTCTCTTTCTTCCAATAATTTTATGTCTCTTACAATCTGGAACATCTGCTTGACCATGTTTCCTATCAGTCCCAAATAACTTGCAGCCTTGTCCTGCTGTCTCCCCAAACGCTCCTGTGATGAACCAAAAAATGCACTTTGCTCGGAAGCAGTGAATGTATCAACTATCTTCACAAAATCACCATAGCCCAATTCACCAAGCATATCTTTGAACCAGAAATAGCATTCTTCTATTGACATTCCAAAATACTCATGAATCATGAACATTCTTTTTGCCGGTTTTGGGTACTTTGTTTCGACCAACTCACTTTCCTTGAAACCGCCTCTTACCATTTCAATTTTTTCAAGCTCTCCAAAAGCGTCCTTTATTTCTTTTTTGATATCAACCATTTTTGACTAGAATCAATTCACCCCTTTCGTTTAGAATTATTTTCAGCTCGCTTCCTTTCGACCAGCCTTTTGCTTCAATTATTGCTTTTGGAAGAGTAACCTTGTACTGCTTGCTGTCAAACTGAAGCTTTACCATAAAATAATGTTTTGGAAAATGCCCTTTATAAACATATCTGAATTTATATATATAAATAGGTCTATTTTAAGACATGTCGTTATATGAAAATTAGCTACCAATTGGTGGTAATAAAAAGAAAGATTTATATATCTGTCGTGCGAGAGAAAATAAAAATGAATAGACTTGCATTTTTAGACGGAAGCACAATAGCGCTTGACAAATCACTGAAGTGTCTTGAAGACCTATTAAGACCAGAAGATGTATTTCCTGTTAAAATCCTGGCAGAATATCTTAATCTAAATGGACTGACTCCCTACATGGGAGGAGGAGTTGTAAAAGACAAAGACAGAAAATATGACGATGTCGATTTGCTTGCTCTTGGAAACTTTGCATCTGTAACTGAATTTGCAAAAACATATAATCAAACAATATTGAAATTAGTAGACGAAGCAGAAAAACACAATACTCAGATTGGTTCACTAAGGTGGCAATTAATGTTTCCTGTTATCAAAAGAGGAACTAAGTTCAATTCTATTTTTATAAAAGAGATGAATAGACCCGAAAATGCGGAAAAAGTTGTCATGAATAATGAAAGCTGCGGCATAATTACGTGTTCTTATAATCCGAGACCACTTTTAAATAGAGGAGCAGGTTATATGGAAACAGAACCTCTTTATAGAGGTAATTTGTTTATCATGAAACCAACATTTTTGCATGATGTTCTTCATATCGGAGAACCTAAAGTTCAAACAAAAATTGACTTATCTCTCGACTGTCTGCCAGAACCAACAGAGAAAGTTTAAATAATCCGCGCTTTTTAATTCTAATATGAATTTATCAGAAATCATTTCGAAAATAAAAACAAAAAAATGGAAAAATCTGGACGAAAATGTTATCCTTGAAAAAATTGATTTGTTCCTGAAAAGAAACCCGAAAACAGATATTGAAAAACTAACTGAAAAAGAAATAAGACCAATAATCAAGTTTGTTAGGCAAGAACTGCATCGTTCTTACGGCGCTTTTCAATCAGATGTTTACAAAAGAAACAGACTGCTTAATGAACTGAAAAAAGAAACACCAAATAATGAAAGAAACAAAGAGCAGGAGATAAATGAAATTAAATTAAAAATTCTTAAAACTCATTCTTCTACGAGGGAAAGATTAGATCTTTATGATGAAATAAAAAAGGATCTTGCAAATTTAATCAAAAACAAAATAATTCTTGATTTAGGATGCGGATTAAATCCGTTGATGTTTGATGAAAATAAAATTATTGCGGCTGAATTCAACAAAGATGATGTTGATTTTCTGAATGAATATTTTTCATTTGCAAACAAGAAAAGCAAAGCAATTCTTCTTGATTTAACAAAAGTTGAAAACATTGAAAAATTAAAAGAATACAAGGTTGATGTTATTTTTGCATGGAAATTGTTTGATCTTCTCAACTCAAACATAATTGAAGCAATTATGAATTTAGATGCGGTCAAGATTGTCAGCTTCTCAACCAAGACGCTTGGAAACAGGAAAATGAACTCTCCAAAAAGAAAATGGTTCGAGAACAGGCTTAATGCGATGAATTTAGATTATGAAACGGCACGGTTCGAAAGTGAAATTTTCTACATTATCAAGTGACCAAACTGGCTCCAGACATCCATGAAACGCTCCTTAAGCCTTGTTCCGCCAATACATAACCTTATAAAGGAGCTCCTACAACACATAGATTAGTATACGAGGTAACGTACTTCTAGTATAGTTAAGCAGTATAACTAATTAACACAAGGTGAATAAGTAAAATGGCATATGGTCAGAGAAGTTTTGGGCCTAGAGAAATGCACAAAGCAACATGCTCCGATTGCGGAAAGGAATGCGAAGTTCCATTCAAGCCAACGGAAGGCAGAGCTGTTTATTGCAAAGATTGCTACCCAAAGCACAGAAAACCACGAGAATTCTAAGATCTTAACAATCTAGAAGAAGACGTTTCTTTTTATTTTTTTTATTTCACTTTCTTATCATGTTCTAAAAGTTATTGCATAAAAAAGAGGTAAACATTTGTTTATCTTTGCAATAATGAATTTATTTCAAAAGGTTAGTTTGCTTTCTTTTTTACTTCATTAAATAATGGTTCAAAACAATTCTTTGCTAAAGAAACAGCATCTTCTGCTTCTTCTTTCTTTGGAGAATATCCATAATAATTTATATTGTGCCTGGTTTTTCTTAGATTATCAATCAAAGCGATGGGTCTTGACGTATTTACTTGAACTTTCAGAAGCTCATTTATTGGTTCAATATGATCTTTTGATTTGAATCCTTTTATCATCAGAAGTGCTTCTCCAAGCATACGAAAACATTCATAAATATTCCTTATGATTGTTGAAGCAGATAAATCATTTATTTCTAAAGTTAAAGTAAAGTCCATATCTTTTTTCGCTGATTGAATTATACTTATTGCATTCTTTTTATCTGGAACTTTTTGCTGTATCATGGATGAACCTCTAAAAAGCCTTCAAGAACAATTCCGTTTGCTATGTTTGAAAATACATTCACATCTATTTTTTTTCTATCAGAAAATATAAATAAATTTATTTTTACGGTTGTTCTGTATCCGAACTGATTTATTACTCCGAGTTCAATCATTTTTATTTCTTCTTTTCCAGGAATTTCTACAGCAATATCAATATCACTTTTTTCTGTATCATCGCCTTTTCTATAACTTCCAAATAAAATTACTGCCTTTGGATTTGGAAAATGTTTATGAATCTCGAGAAGTATTGCTGAGGAATAAATCATATCTAAATTATAAGGTATTTTTTTTGTAAAATTATAGGCGTGTGTCCTGTTACAAGAAATACGCCAC
This sequence comes from Candidatus Woesearchaeota archaeon, assembly GCA_016935155.1. Taxonomy (GTDB): domain Archaea; phylum Nanobdellota; class Nanobdellia; order Woesearchaeales; family UBA10107; genus UBA10107. The sequence goes on along the minus strand of JAFGRQ010000028.1, from coordinate 3,748 downwards.
AATTTACCCAAAACTTCCACTTTAAGAAAACCTTCCTGGACAAATTGATTTACAATAATTTTTGCTGTCTTTTTTGCTATCACTAACTGCTCTGACAGATCAGAAAGCCCAACCGAAGTCTCAGGATATGAAAAGAACCAATAAAGCACTTTAAGATATGCTTCTCTTAAATTTGGCAGATCTGCTTTCTTTATTGTTGTTTGTTTTTGCATAAGTTTGGTAACATATGTTACTATATAAACCTTTTGGTTACCATGAAGTAACCTAAGTTACCAAATAAACCTTTTGGTTACCATGAGAAGATTTATAACTAATTAAATACCAAAAATCGTCATGAACTGGCTATTCCAAATATTTGATTATTTCATGCATCTTGATACAAATCTGGCTGCATTGATTGCGGCTTATGGTGTTTGGGTTTATGCAATTTTATTTTTTGTTATTTTCCTTGAAACTGGTTTTGTCGTTACACCTTTCCTGCCCGGAGATTCTTTATTGTTTGCAGCAGGAGCTTTTGCAGCAATCGGTTCATTCAACATTGCATATTTGTTTTTGCTTTTGGGTCTTGCAGCAATTTTAGGAGATACAATAAATTACTGGATTGGTCATTTTATTGGTCCAAAAGTTTTCAAGAGCAAGAAATCACTCTTATTCAACAAAGAGCATTTGATTAAAGCGCATAAATTTTATGAGAAATATGGGGCAAACACAATTATCCTCGCAAGATTCATTCCAATAATAAGAACTTTCGCTCCATTTGTCGCTGGAATTGGGAAAATGCATTACGGAAAGTTCTTGTCTTACAATATTTTCGGAGGATTGCTCTGGGTTTCAATATTCTTGTTCGGCGGATTTTACTTCGGAAACATGCCGTTTGTCAAAGCTAATTTCGAATGGGTGATTTTAGCAATTATTATTGTTTCTGTTATTCCTGCTGTTGTTGAATATATTAGAAATAGGAAAAATTAATCTTCGTCTTTCCTTCGGTCTTCCCGTTCTCTTTTCAATTTTTGTTTTCTTTTCAATTCTTTAAATTTTTTCCTGCCAAGCCTATGAAGAAGCTTCTGATTGCTGAGATGCGTTCTTATCAGAGTAAGTGCTGTGATTATCGATATTATTGCTGCAGCCAATGAACCAAAAAATAATAAATTGTTTTTCACCATATCTCCGAAAGATTCTTTTTGTTTCTGTGCAGAAGTTATCTGCAATTCGACATCTTCGAGCAGACCCTGAAGAATTGCTATGTCTGCCTGAACTTTTTTGTAGCTTCCCTCAACAACCGCGCCCTGAGCTTCAATTATATAAGAAGAAGCCAGTCTCAAATTGTCATACGCAATGTCAACAGAAAATCCTTCATTCTTTTTCTGCTGGTATAATGTTTCAAGAGATTTGTACTTTGTTCTTAACTCTGCAATTTGCTGGCTTAGAATGGTCGCATTCACTTCCGGCTCTGCTGGAATCGATTTGGCAACCTCAATTTGCTCTACCAATTTTCCTCTCGCTCTGCCGTCAATATATGTTTTTATTACAACATCTATTGTGCCTGATTTTTCTGCATTTATCTTCACAAACGCATAGTCGTCCTTACCTTCCGGCAGGCTGTCAATTGAAATTCTTTCGATTGAGGTTATGCCATCTCCAGTTATTTCAGCAAAAACATCTTCCAAGTCAACATTCCCTATGTTTCTTATGAGCAAACTTATCTGCGTTTGCCCAATTTGAATTTCTTTTGGAAAAATTTTTTCAATGGCAACTTGTTCGACGCATTCAAATCCAGGTTCATGGCATTTCCTGTCGCTGCATTTCACACAGCCGTCGTCACACTGATTTTGACTGCAGACAAGAACTGGTTCAGGCGGCATCTCAGTCATATTTTCCTGCGGTAGTTCTTCTTGAGGAGCATCTTCCTGTGCAAAAACAGTGAATGAACATACAACAAGAAGAACAAGAATTGCATAAAGGAGTTTCATGAAAAAAATGAATCTGAATCCTATTTAAAAAGATTGCTATGACCAATTAAGCTGTATAAAAGCCCAAAAATCAGTATCCCAAGTAAAAGAACTGCCTGTAACCGAAGAAATTGTTTGTGTAAATGTTTGCCGTGACGTTTTCCTTGATTACACTTTCTCTCGTTTTTTCAATAGGAACAAACTCTGTTACGTTCTTCAACTCTTCAACCGTATAAGGAACCTGTTTAATTTGATACGTGATTGGCTCCAAGTAAAAGCATTTCATTCTTTTTGGAAGATTATTAGAGTAAAGCAGGCAGCTTATCGAGTCAGTCAGTTCCAGCTCAGTGTCCCATGAAAATACTTCAGTGCCAAAAGCAGGAATTGTTTTTGTTTGGTCAGGACCGTCGGAAACCGAACCGCCCTTTGTGAACTGAACATAGAAAATAAATTTTCCGTCCATGTCTTCTTGGTTTGTTACAGCAAACGAGCATGTTGCTATTTTCTTTCCTCCTTCCATTTTTTCAGAAATCGTCCTTTCAAACGTAAAGTTGTAATTCATCTGCTCGCATCTAGGTGTTCCATACGGCGTTTTTTCCTCTCTGTACTTTGTTGACTTGACCATTTTTTCAACAACCGTCTTTTCCTGAACAGTATACTTTTCAAATACTTTCTTTTCGATTTCAACAGGCCCCGTGCTGGCTGTTGCAGATGTCAGAGCATAGAAAACTAAAATAATTATTATCCAGGAAACAAGCCTTCCGAGAAAAGACTTTCTTTTTTTGACGGCTTTTTTTCCTTCAGTCATTTTACCTCTTAATTATGCTGTGCTGAACATGTATTTAAAACTATTGAAAAGATTTAAACGTCAACAAAAACTCGGTGTTTTTCGCTGCCTTCCATTTCGAGCAAAATTCTTTTGAGTATGATTTTTTCCGGGTCCGGCATCAGCTTTATTCTGGCCTTCAAATCCACAAAGGATTCAAACGGCTTCCCCTTTCTTTCTTCAATTATCTCCCACATGTGTTTCTTTCCTAGCCCCGGCAATAATTCAAGCTGGTGCATTCTCGTTGTCAAAGGCTGCGCTTTGTTGAAGAATTCAACAAACCTCGCCTCATCATTCTTTATTATGTCCCTCACAACATATTCAATCTCAGTTTTTGCAGTTCCTGTTAGCTTGTCAAAGTTTATCTTGCCTATAATGTGGTGAATCTTGTCTCTTTTGCCCTCCCCGATATAAATTTCTTCAAGCGGCTGCAGAAAAATGTCTTTCTTTGGAACTAATTCAAGAAGCGTGAAGTATTGTAGGCCCATAGCTTGGACTATCGGAGTCTTTACATGACTCGGTCTCGGGTCGTTCGAGTACCCATTCTTCAAAAAATCCAATACTATTGCTTTTTCTTCTTTCATTTTCTATGGAAAATGAAACTTGTTCGATTAGACCGAACTTTGTTTCATGAGCGTTAGCCTTTTGTAGGTTTTCGTTAGTCCTATTTTCTGTAGTCTTTGATAACATCTGCGAGTTTAACCAAGTTTTCGTTTGTTACAGTCGTTGCGTAAGCGCTTAGCACCATTCTAACTTCTTCTGCGTCCGCGGGAAGTATGTCGATTAACTTTGAAATGTGCTCTTCTCTGAGCCTCGGTATGTTCAGCTCTTCTATTTTTTTCTTCAGTTCTGCTGCTTTCTTCTCATCAAGCTTTGCAAACTTCTGCAGGTATTCATCAGTCTTTTGCGCTCTGAATCCAAGTTCAGTGTCTCTTTTCTTTATCGACTTGAGTTCCTTCTGCAAATCGTAAAT
>JAFGRQ010000027.1 GCA_016935155.1 Candidatus Woesearchaeota archaeon | reverse complement strand
CCCGCATTTATTTCTGTTGATTGTTGAGCGAAGCAAACACAATTCTTGGAGGTGTCGGAACCGAAGGTTCTGACGTGGGAACCCTGCATCCCGCATATCATCATTTAATTCTCAGAAATCTCAACTAAAAAATTCAGTTTGCTTTTCTCGACAACACCGACAATTTCAGCCGCTTTTTTGTAACCTCTGTAAGTCGGAGTTATTATTGGTTTCATTCCTTGATTCTGCATAACAGCACTCAGGCAATTGCAAACCCACTCAATTTCCGATTCGTAACAGCGTATCTTCCAGTAATCTTTTGCCCTCTCGTTAAATGCAGTTTCTGTATTGCTGTGTGCATTTGCAAGAATATCTGCAAGCTGTTTTGTATTCTTGTGACGGCAGACATTGAATCCAGCCAAAGCCCCTTCAAGTTTCAGTGAATCTTTTGCATAATCTATCTTGACGGCAGCAATACCATCGACAATTACTTTGTCCAAAAATTGCTCATAAGTTACAGCCATGCGAAAGCACAGCAACAACTGAGATATAAAGTTTATCTTCATATAATTTATATAACAACCTTTTAATACTTCATTCCATTAATGCTGTTTTGGGGTGAGTTTATGAGAAGACTAGCACATTATAGTCTCGAAGAGCTTAAAGGGGAAGCTGTTTCGTTAAGGAAACAGCTGTACATGGAAAAGTACGGTAAAACGCAAGATAAAAAACTTATTTAGAAACAATCTTGAACTTTCTGCTTAAGCCGTAATTCATTTGAACTACGTTGTATTTCTTGTTGCCATTAGAATCAGCGTGAGCCTTAGCTAAAGCTTCAGATTTGAAGGTTTTAGGCCTTTTGGCTCTATGTCTCCCTCTGTGCAGTAATCTTACTTTTTTGTGTACTCCCGGCATAGATATTCTGGCTTCGGGGTTATTTATAAAGTTTGCCTTGGGGATAAGCTCCGCACGGCTCTGTCGGAATTTGGTTTTGACAGAAAGACATATAAATCTACTAAATTCTGGCAAAAAGATGTCACGAGAGAAATATCTTTTAAAGAACGTTGACGTAAGTCTGGGCCGCATGATAATCAGCAGATGCAGAGGTTCAAAAAATAACAAGAACATTGCAAGAACCATCCTCTCGGATGCATCAGTTGAAGGAAAAATTCCTAAAGAAGAATTAAATTTGGCAGCGCGTGTTGCCAGGTGTTCTACAGACATGACAGAAGCAGGAACCCCCGAAAAAGTGGAAGAGCTGGCAAGGTATTTTGGAGCTGAATCTTGGACATACATTAAAACGATTCTTGAGCACAGAGGAATTTTGCCAAGAGAAAATGTGATAAACCCATATTTAACAAGAAAATCTAAAATAAAAGAACAAACAAACAATTTATCTGCACACGCCCCAACTACTTGCAGAAATCATTACAGAACAAACTATGCTGAATAATCAAATCTTTCCAAAATCATAAACTTCATTATTTTCTACAACAAACACTTCAAATTTCTTTTTTCCTTTAAGCAAAGGACTTATGAAATATCTTTGTGAAATATCTGTTCCTTCAATCAGCGTATTCATAGACGGCTGAATAATTAATTCTCTTCCTTTGTATTTTGTTTTTACAAAGCATTTGAACTTTTCTGCCTTTGTTTTCTCTCTTAATGTAATCGCAGGATGCTCGTGCCCCATTACAATAGTTTTTATTTTGGAATTTAATTTTGGTTCGTAGTTTCCATGAACAAATAAAATATTTCCAACAACATGCTCTTTTTTTAATTCTAGATTTCTTTTATTTGCAATTGGACCTAGGAAAGGGTCGTGATTGCCTTTCAATAGAATTATTTTTTCGCAATGTTTTGACAAATAATCAAACAACCTAAGCAAATCTCTCCATTCTTGTTCTGATATTCTTCCAAACTCATGTTTCAAATCTCCTGTTATGAGTATTGTTTTTGGTTTTATCTTCGAGAAAATATATTCAAAATGAGACAGCAAATCTTTCAGATGAAATTTAGGAACCAATGTTCCTCTTTTCTGATATTCTTCTTCTATGCCCAAATGAATGTCAGAAACAACGAGCATTTTTGCTTTCTTAACGAACAATCCTAAATCAACTATTTCAATTCCTTGTGAGATTTCCATTAGAATAATTTTTTCAATATATCAATTGTAAACAAAAACGTTGCCTGTGCCTGTTCTCTTGAAGGCTGGAACACGTTCTGCTTTTTATGAACTGAAAATATTCGCACGTTGTTAATCAAATGAACCTGCTGAGTCAATGCGGGGTCGATTTCAATTCCTGATTCTCTCATTTTTGAAATAATATTTCCCAAACCTATTCCGGGACTTGTTTCAAGCAAATCTTTTCCCGTGAAATCATAATATTTTCTGTGCAAAGCTGTTTCTAAAACTCTTGCGCATAAAATCATTGCTGAGCGATAAGCATTTGCGTTCATGCATTTATCTATTTCAGATAAATCGAAAAAAATGTCGTCTCTTATTTCGTGTGGAACATTAAGATTGTGCTGAGATTGATGAGTGATTGGTCTTTGGGGCTTTGGCAATGACAAGTCTGCAACGATGCCAATCATTGTTTTTGCATCTCCTGAAGCAAAAAGAGCCTCCATGTCAGAAACTTTTTTCTTCGTTGCTTCGTCCATGTCTTTTGTCGTTTCCTTTATTTTTGCTAAGTTTGTCCTCACCAACGTCCTATAATATTCTGACCTTTGCTCCTTGTAATCCATTATTTTTTTCTTCAACGGAGCAACTAAAGAAATGTTGTGATTTAATACCCCAATTAAAGCCATTTTGAGATCTTCCACTGCGTCAAATGCCATGTTTAAATTAAGGGACAGCGCATATTTAAAGGTTATGGGACAAGAAATATAAAGGAAGGTTCATTAGGCTGAATTATGAAGAGGTTGTTATTGCTTCTGTTGCTTGTACCTTTTGTTTATGCAGAGGCAGATATGTTTACCGTTGCGAAACAAGCCCAATTAGATGCTCAGGCTTATGTTTTTATTGCAAAAATGAATTATGCGATTGAATTTCTTAATTCGAGAAGCATAAACACAGCATATTTAACAAAAATAAAGACAGATTTTGAAACTAAATTAAGCGAAGCAATGCAAACGCCAGACAAAGACATATTAAATTCAAAGCAAGACAGCATGAAAGGCTTAGCAAAGGAATTTAGGGAAGCTGCAAAAATCAGTTCAAGCGGAAGCGCAGTTGAGATGAAAGCCTATGTCAATTCAAAATACAAGGAGGACGATATTTTGAAGGGAAAAACAGCAAGAGCAAAAGAACTCAGAAAACAACTAGTTTTTGCTGCATTTGAAACCAAAATTGAAAAACTAAAACTAAAAATAAATGAAGAGAGAAAAGAAGGAAAAGAAGCAAGAGTAGAGGTTTTGCTGCTTGACGCATTCGAAACGGAAAAAAAGAATATCGACAAACTGGAGTTCGGACTTTCCAGAAAGACAAGCTACGAAACTGCGTCCGATGTTTTTGACGGGATTGTTGATGCTGCGGGAAGCATAGGAAAATTTTTTGCGAAAGGATACAGTAAAATTACGGGAGGGGAAGATGAATAAAATTTTGACCCTGGTTCTGATTGCTGTTTTTATGCTTGCATGCACAAAAGTAGATTTGGGAGAGAAAAAGGCCTCTGTCACGATAGCAGAATCCGAAAAAATCAACGAAACGGCAGAGAAATCCTCTGCGATATCAAAAGTTTACAACTATACCCATGAAGCAATTGGCAGGATAGAGGACAGAATAAAAATAGACGAAAGATACGAAACGCCTTCTGTAATTGTTGACAGAGTGGATGATGAAATAGAAATTGAAAGCTTCGGAGATGTTATTTAAATTCTTTTTAGTCCTTCTTCTTTGAATTGTTCTGCTGTGAAAGGCATATGAGCTATAACTCCTCTTGAAGAAATAAATTTCTCTATATTGTTACCACCATATTTTTTCCCTCTTTCCAATGAAGGAACACAAACAACATATCCTATTTCCTGATTTGTTCTTATAGGATCCAGTGTATCTTCCAAAAACCTTGCTTTACGTAAATATTTTAACTGAGAAAAGAATCTTTTCAAAGTATTTCTTCCATGTATTCCTGAATTTAATTTAATATCAACAACAACGGGGAGTTTATCTGCAAAAACAACTGCATCATACTTTGCTACAGAACGTCCTTTTGAATCTACAACATAAACTGAATTTAGATCATCATAAACTAAACGATGATCTTCAATATCCTCAGATAAAACATCTCTTGAAAGCCCGTTAATCTTAGGAACTACTGAATTAAGAGCTTCATTTAAATGAATTCTCCTAAACAAATCCAAATAGTCTTTAGAAGTAGATTCTTTATGTTTGATAAGATCTACGTGTTTTTTGGATACATTCAATATGTTTTCCCAATTTAATTGATACTTAGAAAGATTGTCTGCTAATTGTTCTATGGTTGGGTTTCTTATCATTTTCAGCTTTAATTTGAACTTATTTATTAACATATCTCTTTCTCAGCCTTAATCAAGAACTTAATCAATTCATCCGGCCACGCTTTTGGAACAGAACCGGCAATCAATTCTTTCAGCCATTTTCTGAATGACATGTTGAACGGACTTCTTTCTCCTGAAATCAATCTTCTTATTTCATAAACAATATCTGAAGGCAGTTTAATTCTTCTAACAACTTCGTTCAACTGCTGATGCATCAAGTCTTCTTCCTCGCTGAATTCCTTGCTTGGCTTTATGCTTAATTTTGCAAAAATAAAGTTTCTTAGTTCAGAAGGCCACTCGTGCTCAATTTCCTTTTGATTTTTTCTTATTTGAGAAACAACATCTTCTCTCATTTCATATTCTTCATCATTAACTAATTTAACCATTTCATCTTTTGCAAATCCAGGAACGTGCTGCAGCATTCTTATTGCAAATTTCAATTTTCCTTCTCTGCTTTCCATTTCTTTCTTTCTTTTTTCTGCAACATCTCTCCAGAAATCATCATAATTAACACGCTGAAGTTTTTGCATTGGTTTTAGTCCGCGTTTCATTTCTATTGAAGAAAGAACTTGTTCATGCATTCTTTTCAAGAATTCTGTTCTGTCTTCCATTCTAAGAACATCCAGATAACCCTGCAAAACAAGCATAAATGAAAACGGACTTGGAACTGTTGTTGTTATTTCATGAATTTTTACTTTTTTGTCCTCTATTGCTTTCAAAACAAGTTTTGTGCTGTTAATATCCATCAAATCTTCTGTAACTTCTCTTCTTGCTTCTTTCAGTATTGGAAAATCATCTGATATTCTTTTTACTGCCTGCATCAAAATCATTGAGCTAACTTGCTGTCTTCCAACTCTTTTTTCTCTCCCTTTGTAATTTTGCAAAATCATTAACGAACGGTTTGCGCAGTGCCTGAATCTTCTTTTAAGAATTTCTGTTTTTTCCAATGCTAATTTCATTAATTCTTCAAGTCTTTCTGATTTTAACAATTCGAAAGCCCTTATTGCCTGAATTGGATGCACTGAAGCAATGTAAAATCCATTGTCTGCAATCCCTATTTCAACATCCCTGTGCTGTATTTTTGAAATTGCGTATGCAACCCCTCTTGCTAAGCAGTCATTTACTCTTCTTCCATACAACGTGTGGAAAACTGCGAATTTTTTTTCTCCTTCATCATAATGTTCAACCAAAATATTCGTAGATGTAGGAACTTCTGCATATTCATATTGTTCTCTGAAATATTGGTAAATTGCATTTGCTACGTTGTTGTCCAGATATAAAAATTCATTGATGAACTTTATTGTTTCTTCTTTTGGTTCTTTCTTTGCTAAATGTTCTAAAAGTAATTTTCTAAATCTTCCAATTTCATTCGCTAAATCAAAACTTAATGGGAGAGATTCTGAAAACCAAGAAGGAACTGTCGGTCTTCTTCCTGCTGCTGCAACAACTCTCGCAACCATCCCTGATGCATTTCTGAATTCATACGTGTTTCCGCCCAAAACAAAAATATCTCCCTGTTTCATTTTTTCCAAGAATCCTTCATCTATTGTTCCAACAACAACGTCTCCAACTTTAACTAAAACTCCTGATTCGCTTGGAATTGTTCCGATATTTGTCATGTAAATGACTCGGGCCATCTTTCCTCTCTTTCCAATCATCTTTGTGGTTTTGTCGTACCATATCTTTGCGTAAATGTTTCTGTCTTCCAAAGAAGAATAATCTCCTGCCAAATATGAAATGATTGAATCAAAATCTTCTCGTGTTAGATTTCTATATGGATAAGCTCCCTTTACTAATTTGAATAAATCCTCTATGTTGATTTGTTCTTCTAAAGCTATTCCGAATATCTGCTGAGCTAAAACATCAAGCGCATTTTCTGGTATGTGAAGTCTGTCAATTTTCTTTTCTATTGCTGATTTCAGCAAAACAGAACATTCAACCAAATCATCTCTGTCCATCACAATAATTCTTCCTTTTGTTGTGTCGTGCAATTTATGACCAGAACGTCCAATTCTTTGCAATGCTCTTGCAACTGATTTTGGAGAACCTAACAGAATAACTAAATCAATGTAACCAATATCAATTCCTAACTCCAAACTTGTTGAACAAACAACTGCTTTTAATTTTCCATCTCTAAGATTTTTTTCTAAATCTTTTCTATGCTGTTTTGACAATGAACCATGATGCGCTCCAATATTTTCTGAATAATTCTTTGGGAATTTATCTTTCAAATGGTGAACAACTCTCTCTGTTCCTGACCTTGTATTTGTAAAAACTAATGTGGTTTTGTGCTCTTGGATTAATTTGTCAATCAAATTATACGTTTCGTTGCTTATTGTTGTGTAATCTGTGTTGATTAAATCAGGAACTGGACTTATCACTTGCAAATCCATTTTCTTTTGTGCAGGAACATCTGCAATTTCGCAAGATCTGTCTTCTCCGACTAAAAATTTTGCAATTTCATCCAATGGAGCGACTGTTGCGCTTAATCCAACCCTTGAAATGTGCGGAGCAAATCTTTGAAGTCTTTCTAAAGATAAGCTTAGATGAGTTCCTCTTTT
>JAFGRQ010000026.1 GCA_016935155.1 Candidatus Woesearchaeota archaeon | reverse complement strand
TGGAACATGCTTTAGGTTATTTTTATGTTCAGGAAGCATCATCAATGATTCCTCCTGTTGTTTTAGACCCGCAAGAAAATGACTCCGTTCTTGATGTTGCAGCAGCTCCTGGAAGCAAAACAACTCAAATTGGAATGTACATGAAAAACACAGGGATAATTGTTGCAAACGATATTGCTGGAAGCAGATTAGCAAGTTTAGGAATAAATGTTCAAAGAATGGGATTGAAAAATGTAATTCTTACAAAAATGCAGGGACAACACATCAAAGGAGAGTTTGACAGAATTTTACTTGATGCCCCTTGTTCTGGAACAGGAACAATAATGAAAAGCGAAGCTGTTGTTCGTGACTGGAATCCTGAAATTGGAACAAGACTTGCAGTTATTCAAAAAAAACTGATAACAAATTCATTTAACATTCTAAAATCAGGAGGAACAATGATTTACTCCACTTGCACAATGGAACCTCAGGAAAATGAAGGAATAATTTCTTATTTATTAGAAACCTTCCCGAATGCTGAATTAGAAGAAATTAAGTTCGAAGGAAAAAGAAGTCCTTGTTTTACTGAATTCGAAAAAGAAAAATACAATGAAGAAGTAAAGAAATGCTTAAGAATATGGCCACAAGACAACGGAACAGAAGGATTTTTTGTTGCTAAGATAAGAAAATTAAGTTAATTCTTCCAACTTCTCAAACAAAGCATCGCACTCGTTTATCTTTTTAACTGTTTTTGCAGAATAACCAAATTTTTTTTGCAAATTTAAAGCTTCATTGCAAACGTCATAATATTTGTCATGTGTTGCAGTAAATTCATTAAACTTATTCAAATCATCAAAGCAAAGTCCTTGATAATAATTAGAATTCATTTCTCGTTCAACCAAAAATCCGCCAGTTGTTTCTATTGCAATTTCATCAGCAATAAGCCATGCGTGATTTAGCTTGTTGAAGAAACTTCTTGAACTCAAAGAAGAAATGTCTTCATTTACATTCCCAACGCAAAGTTTTGCATTTATTCCTGAATTATTCAATAAAGTCCAAACTTCATTAGAAGATTCGACACAAGAGTCATAAATTGATATTGTTTTGCTTTCTCTGTATTTTTCAACAACATCTTCAACAGAAACAGCATAAACTCCTTGGATAAGAACTAAAAACAATAAAATTAATGTTTTTTTCATCTTTCTCTTCTTAAGAAATCCCCTTTATCCATCTTGTTTTTCAAAGGAACTTTTTTGTTTTTTGTCATCTCCCCGTAACCGAGAACTTCTCCGAGCTGATTTTTGACCAAAACCAAACCGGAGTCCGCATTCTTTTCAAGTATCGACTGGACGAAAACATCTCTTCCGCACAAAAATAGCCACTCTGCTCTCTTGTCTACAACAACAAAATTGTTTGTTCTGTCCCCGAGCCAATCAAGCAGCGCAGAACTTGGATGAAAAGGTTTTCCCGAACCTAAAAATGTACCTATTGCAAAGGGTTCTCTTCCGATTTTATCTTTAAGCTTCATTAAATCTTCATTAAATTTAAAGAAATTTCGTTTCAATTGAATTACATCACTTACTTTGTCTTTTGTGAATTGCCTTGTAAATCCGTCGATTTCATTCATTGTATTCTTACCTTCGCAAATGAAGATAAATCCCTTTCAAGGCTTATTAAATCTTTCTCAATTTTGAGCTCGTTTATTTCTTTCTGATGGGTAAGGATGGATTCTTCCAAATTCTTGATTTGCTGCTCCGCGTGATTCATTTTGTACTTGATGTCTTCTAATTTTCTTGCAGTTACTTCTGCGGTCAGCTGCCTCCTTACTTCTTTGAGTCCATCTTCGACTGCGCGGCACTTGGCAAGCACCTGCTTGAGAGAATCTTCTGAGACAGCCATAAGAGACTGCCTTATTTTCATTCTTTTTGCTTCATCCTGTTCAATCTCCGGAAGCTTGTCTGAAATAGACTGTATTAATGACAACACCCACATGCGCTCATCGGAATACAAAGCCTTCACAAAGTCATCTGCATACGCTCTTGCCAGAGCCCTGTCCGCTCCCAACTCCATTACATCGTACTTTCTGAAAACATTTACAAGCGGCTGAAAGACAGCTTTTATCTCCGAATCTGTTCGTTCCTTCTCCTTTTCAAGATTTATTTTTCTTGACTGCATCCTGTCATATTTCTCGTAATCTTCGCTTGTTTTTAGGTTATCAACATCTGTTTCAAGCTTTGACTTGTACGCTTCTTCATCATTTTTTCTTGCGGTTTCTCTCTCAATCTGCGTCTGCAATTCCAGCTTTCTCTTGTGTTTTTTATCAATCAAATTCATTCTCTTTTTTATTTCAGCAACATAAAGAAGGCCGTGCTCTCTTCTAATTAAGTTATCAAGATTGGATTCTGCATCCTTCAAAATACCAAATGATTCTGTAAGTTCATTTGCTTCCGGCTCGTTGAACTTCTTGACGAGCGCAAACTCCTTCAAAGATTCCATTTCCTGAAGTGCAGCCGAAAGTGTTTCATCAAAATTAATTATTGAGTTGAAATCTCTTGTTTCTCTGTAAGTTAATTGCTTAACATAATGCTTCATCGAAGAAACATAATTTCCAATATGTTCTTCTGCAACAGCTTTGTGCTCTTCTGAAATCCCAGTTATGACTTGCGTTGATATTCTTACCAAAGAATCGTTGATTTTTTTTAATGCGAGTGAAACGTCATCAAAAACAGTACTTAACTCATCTCTCAAATCTGTTTCTTTCAATTTATTATTGAACCATTCATCGATAAATGAAAAAGAAACTGTCTCTTCCTTGTCCTTTTTTCCAATTAACCCCTTTAAAAATTTAAACATAGGAAATTACACTAAGAATTGATTTATATTGTTTTGTATTGGGAAATCGCTGATAGATTTAAAAAGTACAAAACAAGGAAAAGTGAACATGGCCAAATATCACAAAAAAAAGAAAGAAGGAACCAAGGAAAATGCCAGACAGCACATCATTGAACTTCTTGAGGAAGCAGGAAAAGTTGCAGTTGCAAAGCCGGAACTAGCAAAACGTTATGTTTTCATGGCCAGAAAAATCTCGTCCAGGCTCAAAGTATCAATTCCGGACAACCTCAAAAGACGCTTCTGCAAGGCCTGTGGTGCCTATTTCACGTCAAAGAACAGCAGAATAAGGCTGAACAAAGGCAAGAAAACATATTATTGTCTTGTCTGCCAGAGTCTAAAAAGAGTGCCCTACAAATGAGGGCGTCTAACTTCTAGACAAGGAATCATAATATTTAAATATCAACACCACTTGCCAGTAACAATTATGTGGTGTATCTGAAGAATATGACTAAAAATCCGAAAGTTTTAGTGGGTTCGCCAGTATATTCCAATAAGAAGTATATTTCTCCTTACTGGATAGAAAAAGTAAAAGATTTATCCTATCCCAATTATGACATTCTTGTTATCGACAACAGCAAACCAAGTGAGAAATTTGGACACATATTTGAAAAACGAGGAATCAAAGTTAAGTATTCTCCAAGCTTTGATGACCCGTTTAGGAGATTGTTCGAAGCAAGAAAGATGCTTAATCACGCTGTTATCGAAGGAGGATATGATTATTTTTTATCCATTGAACAGGACGTTATAGTTCCAGAACAGATTACAGAATTGCTTATGAAACATCAAGTTCCTATTGTCGGAGCACCGTATATAATCTCTGCCCACACAAATGAGCAGAGAAGAATGGTTGATTTTATTATCTCAGCTTCAAAACTGGATAAAGTTTATGATATTATTGATGGTGTAACAGTTAATGAATGGTACCTTGCTGATGAAATCAAGAACAAAGGACTTCTTCAGGTAAAGAGTTGCAGTTTAGGATGCACACTCGTTAAAACGGAAGTTTTAAAGAAGATTCCTGTAAGGTTCAATAACGAAGTGAAAAGAGCAGATGATTCCTATTTTTTCCAAGATTGCTCAGATGCAGGCATTCCTGTTTATCTTGATACAGATTTATTGTGGCACATTGACCACATAAAACGATTAGGCGGAGAAATTCCAGTTGGTAAGGAAATTAAGCTCATCAAAGAAAAAAAACTGGAGGTCATTATTAATGGAGAATCTAAACACTTCTGAATTAAATCCTGGTAAAATTAAATTAGAGCTATTGATTAATGGAATAAGTCCAGATTCAAATATTCAGATGCGTGAAAGAGAGGCTCCGGAGAGGTTTGTCTATGACACTTCGAATAAGTATAGAGGAGTGCTGCCTTCTGAAATCATTTTGCCTGATAACATAGTAAGCAACATATATCTTCGTGAAGGTTCTGATTGGAGTATTCAGGGGAGAATGCTGAAGAAAGGAAACCAGAACCTATGCGAGGTAAGTTTTACCCCCGATGCAAAGTTTACGAAAATGAATTTAAAATCGGGGATGCCAGCTTCAAAAGTAGCTGTAATGTATGGATTGGATATTTTTTCTGTATTCCTTAACAAAACATGTGTTTATTTTCCAGAGGATAAAGAATGTCATTTTTGCAGTTTAGAATATACAAGAAAGAATAGCGGAAAAGGAAATGTTGTCAATCCAACTGTAAATCAGGTTGCTGAGGCATTCCAATTAGCATTAGATCATGATTCTGAACTTTTCAATTATGTAATGGTTACTTCTGGAGCCTATAGATGTCCGGACAAGGGGATAGAGAAACAAATGGCACACATCCAAATGATGAAGCAGATACAGGGAAGAAAAAATGTTAACTATCACCTGGTTACCATTCCTCCAAAATCAAGAGAAATATTAAAACAATTGGCAGAACAAGGACCCGATACTGTGGCTTTTGATATTGAGGTATTCAATCCAAATCTTTTCAGGAAGAATTGTCCCGGCAAAGAAACGCAGATAGGATATGAGGCGTATCTTAGAATTTTTGAAGATGCAGCCAAAATGTTTCCAGATAATGCTGTAAAGGCCGGGTTTGTCTGCGGTCTTGAACCGATTGATTCTCTGGTAGAAGGCATGGAGTTTTTTGGAAGATTAGGCATTCCATCCAGCCTAAATATTTTTCATCCAGATGTAGGTTCAAAATTACAAGACAAACAAAGGCCAGATAGAGGCTACTTACTTGAAATATTGAAAGAACAAGCAAGGATAGGGAAAAGATATAACCTAATTCCGATTTTCCCAGTTCACGGAAGAAGAAGCAGTCTTGATACTGAAGTCCACAAGGGGTATTTTCAATGAATGTAAAACCCAAAAATATAAGCGAATTGTCTCATCCCGGATTTGTACTTTTTGAAGGCATGGATTTTGGCGGAAAGAGTTATGTCGCAAATAAAGTAGTAAACGTATTGCGAGAAAAATATTTACTTGATGCAACTTACAATACAAATCACGGCTTTTTGAATCCGGGGTTAATAGATGTTGAAAAAATTGAACGCATGAGTTCAGCAGAAAAGGTGACTTATGTTCTTTCTTGCTATAGGCAAGACAGATTGCCAGCGAATCCTGCTGATTTTAAGGAGATTGTACAAGACAGACATATTCCCTCTATTCTTTTTTATGGATTTATGCGAGCAAGTATGCCGATAGAAAGAACTTTTCCCCTCATCAAAGATGTGGAAAAGCCGAAGCATATTTTCTTGTGCAGTGCATCATATGCTGATTCGGTTAATAGAGCACGAAAAAGAACTGATTCTACCATACTGGAAAAAAGAATATTGGATGAACCTCAAGAATTTAGAAGCAGGCAACATATGTATGAAGACATAATAGCAAGATTTGACGTTCCGACAACCACAATAGATACCAGCAAGCTTAATAAAGAAGAGTGCATTAATCTATGTATTAGTACCATTATGAAAAATCATTTAATGGACTACGATGTGTCCATCTCAGAACTTTGTGTGGATAGTTTTGCAGATGTGTTTCCTTCAACTACTGAACGAAGAAAAGAAGACATCATGAAAAATGCCGACATAAAACCGGTTGCTGTTAGGAGACGGATTAATTGTGAAGATAGCTATATTAATTTACTGGAAGATGGAAGGCACAGGGCATTTGCATCTCATTTACTAGGAAAGTCAAGTATTCGCGCCCATATCAAATACGAATGCGGTGAGTTTAACGTGAATAAACTAGTACCATTGCCAGCATTTACATTTAGAGAGGAAAAAAATGAGTAAAAAAATAAGAGCATCAGTAATCCTCATAAAGAATAACAGAGTACTTGTTATGAATAGCAAATATTCTTCAGGAAAAACTATTTTTCTCCTTCCAGGAGGGGGAGTTGAAGATTATGAAACAATAGAAGATGCAGCGATTCGAGAAGTCAAGGAAGAAACAAACCTTGATATAGAACTTGTTCATTTTATCACGTACAATCAATATCTTCACAAAGAAAGAGGAAAAGATGTACTTGAAGTCATTTTTCTTGGGAAAATAATCGGAGGAGAAAAAGAAACACACCTCAATGATCCTTCAAAAGGAAAGCACATATTCGGCATTGAATGGGTAACGTATGAAGAGTTATGCAAAAAAGAATTTCATCCTAAGAAAGCATTGGAAAATTTAAAGAATTTTTTGGGGAAAAATCAGTAAAACCAGACGTTCCATTACCCAATGAATTTAGTCTGCTTTGCAGAATTGATAAAACGGAACTTACTTGCAACTAACTCCGAGTTTTTGGGAGATGCCCCTTATGACATGAAAGACATGCAGTGTCCTTCTGAAACAGGCCGCCCCCTCCAATGACACTTCTTTTCTCTACTCCACAAGGGTAAAAACAGAAAGCTTTATATATAAATAGGGTTATGTCTGGCCAAGGTGGCTAAATGATATTAAACGTCAATACCATATCCCAACTCAACAGAGCTTTAGAGAATTCTTTCGGAAACATAAAAAGGGACATTAATGAAATCAAGGTTCTAGTTCACAGCTCCGCTGACAGATACGGCCAGCTTCAAAGAGAAATTCTAACAATAAAAGATGAAACCGCTTCAAAAGATAAAATCAATGTTCTGAAAATAAAACTTGGAGAAGTTAATGAAGAACTAAAAAAAGTTTGGGAAATAGAAAAGAAAGTAAATGTTATGAACCAGCCTCCTAAGAAAGCATTCCAAGAATCACTCGATGAATTGAATGCAAAGCTTGTTTCTACAGAACTGAGATTAAACAACGAAATGAAAACTTCAGCTTCTGAAAACCAGCTTAAAACAGTTGTTGCCGGAATAAACAAGGAACTTAATGCTCTTGCTCAGGAAATAAGAAAAGTAGAATTCAAAAAAGACATTCTGAGCAACGATGTCGTAAGATCTTTTGAAAACAAGATTGGAAACAAATTCAGGGAAAACAACCAGGCATTCATTGAATTAAGAAAAGATTTGAAGAATTATGTTGACAAAAACGAACTCAGGGGCGTTGTGAATGAAATGACAAATGATTTTGATTCTGTAAGAAAAGAGCTCCTTTCGGTTCAGAAAGATGCCAAATCTTTTGTTAGGGATTCTGAAATTAAAAATGTTATTGCAAAAATAAACAATGAATTTGATGTTGTTTCAAAGGATTTGAATTCACTTAAAACTCAGAGCAAAGATTTCGTTACGGTAAAACAGATTAAGGGCCTTATTGATGACATTAGCGACGAATTTGATGATATCAAAAAGGAACTTTCAAATGTAAGGAATACAAAATTATCAGGTAAAAATTTTGAATCACAGAAAAAGTTTTTGGAATCCCAAAAGGCAAGAAAGGATGCTGAAATTAAGTCTTCAACATATGGCGCAAGCATGATTGTCAGAGAACCGGCAAAAAAAGTGGCTGTCAAATCCAAACAAAAATCTGGTTCTTACGCAAAAACATACGCTTTTGCTAACTTCCTTATTGTTGCTGCATTCTTATCACTGTTCTTAAGCATTGGCTCGTACTTCTTCTTAACAGAAGCTTGGATGAACAACTCGGCAATTGCTGCTGTTTGCACATTCGTTATTGGAATGATATTGAGAAGCATTGCAATCGTTAAGAGAAAGTAAAATGAGACAATTGGATTTGAGTTCTAGTGTTCTTGAAGTTGTCCAGGGAACTTATGTAACGGGCCTTGTACTTCAAGGATATGGCGAAAAATATGAATGGGATATTCCGAAAACAGACAAAGTCCAAGTTGGCGACGATGTATTTTTTAAATTTCCTTGTGCTGTAAGCAACTATCAAACAGCCATTGGCTGCCATGCCTACGACACAGCAACAATCAAAAGAAAAAACAAAACAATTCTTTCAATTTCAGGAGAAAAGGCAAAAGATTTGGAAAGAAGACTCGAAACACAACATTAACAAAGATAAAAGTTTAAAAACAGTCATTTCCATCATTATTCTATGTACGACCTTGAACTCGATAAAGTTGTTGAAGAAATTAAGACTTCTAAAGCAAAGAGAGTATGCATTCAGCTTCCAGACGGATTAAAGCCAAAAGCAAAAGAGATTCAGGAAGCAATTGAAGCAAAAACAAAAGCAGAAGTTATTATTTGGGGAGGTTCTTGTTTTGGAGCATGCGATTTGCCAAGAGGTTTAGAGGAATTAAAGGTTGACTTGCTCATTCATTTCGGACATTCACCATTCAAAAAAGAGGCATATAATGTTTAATGAAGTAACTGCAATACTTGTTGCATATTTGGGAGTTTTTATTGGATTACTTCTATCAAAAATTGCAAAGGAAGAAGTTTCTGCAGGAAAACAAAATCTAATCAACCTCGAACATCTTCTGAGATTGCTGATAATTATTGTCTTTTTTGTTATGCTGCCAACAACAATTGTGAATAAATTTGTTGTCGCAGTTATTTTGTTTGTGCTTGCAATGTTTGTGAAAAAGAATTACTATTTGTTCGGTTTAATGCTTGGAATGAATCCTAACTTTATCATGAGTTCTTTGGTTTTGATTTATGGGTTTCCATTCGGAAGTTTAATGCATAATCACAAATATTCAGGAATTCTTAAGAAAACATGGCAGTTCTTGCTATTTGCTTTGATTGGGATTGCTGTTAGAGGATTTATTTAAGGCAAAAACTATTTAAATCAAGGCAAAGCCCTTTAAAACACGTTAAAATGCCCCTGTAGCTCAGCAGGTAGAGCACATGACTGTTAATCATGGGGTCGACGGTTCGAGTCCGTCCAGGGGCGTTTCATTTGAGCCTGTAGCTTAGCCTGGTGGAGCACCCGACTGATACTCGGGCGGTCGAGAGTTCAAATCTCTCCGGGCTCACCATTTTCTATTGGAAATTTTTATTAGAAAACTTATTTTTTACGATAATAATTAATAGTCAAATAATTGTCATCTGATTTCACAACAATAGCAACATCCATTTTTCGTGCATCGGCAAATTGAAAAACTTCACACGTGTTCACTTTTCCTTTTGAAAATTGAACCAACTTAAGAACCAAATCATCTAGTTTTGGTTCCGAACCACACCCTTCAAAATATCCATTTTTATCAACAAAATAAAGATTTGCCATGCCATCAAAATAATAAACCAATATATAAAGCTAGTGAATATCCATAAGACAACCGCGACATAGATTTATTAATTAAAAAACTGTAACATAAGCCATGAAAAACCTAGCCATCTCTGAAAAAACAAATGATGACACATTAAACGTAATTCTAGACACATTAAAAAACAACAAACAAGCCTTGGTTTTCGTTAATGCAAAGCGTTCTGCTGAAAAGGTTGCAGAAGATGTTTCAAGATTTCTGAAGAAGAATCAAACTCCAAAAAATCAAGAATTATCAAAAGAAATTCTAACAGCATTAAGCAGACCGACAAAACAGTGTGAAAAACTGAGTGAACATATTCAGTATCAAGTTGCATTTCATCACGCAGGATTAACAAGCAAGCAAAAAGAATTAGTTGAAGACAATTTCAGAAACGGAAATATAAAAATAATTTGCTGCACTCCAACATTAGCAGCAGGAGTTGATTTGCCTGCGTTCAGAACAATTATCAGAGACGTTAAAAGATTTTCAAACAGAGGCTACAATTACATTCCTGTTTTAGAATACTTGCAAATGGCCGGCCGTGCAGGCCGTCCTAAATATGACACAGAAGGAGAATCAATAATAATTACTTCAACTGAAAATGAAAGAGACGACGTTACTGAAAAATATGTTGATGGAGTTCCAGAAGACATAACTTCAAAATTAGCTGTTGAACCTGTTCTTAGAACTTATGTATTGAGCCTAATTGCATCTAATTTTGTAAATTCAAGAAAACAACTGGTAGATTTCTTCTCAAAAACATTCTGGGCGTTTCATTTTGAAGATTTGAGCAAGTTAGAAAAAATAATAGACAAAATGATTCATTTATTGAAAGAATTTGAATTTATTGAAACAAACAGCAAAAAATCAGATTTTGTTTCAGCAGATGAGGTTGAAGACTCAAAAATAACTGCAACTGAACTCGGAAAAAGAGTTTCACAACTATATATCGACCCATTAACCGCTCATAAATTCATTGAAGTAATCAAAAACATAAAATCGGCAAAACCATTCGGAATTTTGCAGATGGTTGTTAATACGCTTGAAATGAGACCTCTGCTAAATGTCAAATCAAGAGAATATGAAAACTACACATCATTAATTGTTGAAAAAGAAGAAGAAATAATTTCTGAAAAACCGGATGAATTTGAAGAAGAATATGATGATTTCCTTAACTCAATCAAAACAACTGCTTTTTTCGCGGAATGGATGGAAGAAAAAGATGATGAATATTTGTTAGAAACATTTGATGTCAGACCTGGAGAAACAAGAGCAAAATTAGAAACGGCAGACTGGCTGATTTATTCATGCTACGAACTTTCAAAAATAATTGGAAATAGAGAATTATCAAAAGAAATTCTAAAAACAAGAGCAAGATTAAGATACGGAGCAAAAGAAGAACTGCTTCCTTTGCTGCAATTAAAAGAAATTGGAAGAATTAGAGCTAGAAAAATGTTCAGCAACGGAATAAAAGATTTGGGAGATGTCAAGAAAGTTGATTTGATGAAATTAAAGCAGTTGATTGGAGATAATGTTTCTAAATACGTAAAAGAACAGGTTGGAGAAAAGGTTGAGGAAGTCAAGGAAACAAAGAGAAAAGGACAAATGAGCATCAAGAAGTATTCTGAAGATTAGCACCGACTCGCGATGCTCTGGAATTTTTTATGTAACGCTGAAGGCCCGGATGGTACGACCCCTCCAGCTTCATTTATTGCTCAGCAAATATCACTCGGTAACTGGTGCTAATCCGATAAGTAAGTTTTAAATACTGATTCTAAGTGGCTCTATTATGAACAAAGGTGTTAGAATGGGATTTTGGATTGATAAAGTCTTGCTGCCATTATTTATTGTGGCACTCAAAACAAAGAGAATCGCTAAAAGCGCAGTTAGAGGTAAGCTGAATTATCAGGCAAAAAAAATATTTCCCCACGCTCTTGGATTACTGATTGCTGCCTGGGCAATGTTTGTTTTTATGAAATAATTTACTGAGAAAGTTGTTTTAATACTTCTTCGAGATTATCATTTGTTGTTCTGGTGGAATTCAATTTGAAATTAACTAACGGGTGTGTTGCAGTAAGATATGCTTGAACTTTTTGAGCCACATCAGAAACTTGATTTTCCGACTTCTCGTCGAAAGCATTTATTCCAATAATTCCATTCAAATTGGAAACAGAAACAAAATCAAGCCCCTGTTTGTTCACTTCTTGCAGAACATCCGGCATTTGTTTTAAGTCTCCGTCTATTGGGAAAAGTAAAAGAACGCCTAGGTTTTGAGAAGCTTTTTCTGCTAATTTGGCAAATCTCTTGTAAGCTCCGCCCCTCAATTCATAATAATCCACCGAAGTTGACTGTGTAATCATGCTCCGAGAAAGGAATAGCCAATATTTAAACGTTTCTATATTTACCACTAACTAGTGGAGTTTTCTTCTTCTTTTTAAGGCCTTGCTGCATGCCTTAAACCCCTTTCCTAGGGCGTCTGGTAAATTTCTTAGGTAATCGGAGGCACTCATTGCTACCGGATTTCCTATTGAATATGGTTGTTCTCTGTCACACAACTTAGCAAGCCCTTTATTTCCTACTTCTTTTGATTTGTACATTAATGCGTCTGCCTGTTTTGCAATTGCGTTCCAATTGCTTCTGTGTCTTTTTGAATCGTATTGTACAACACCCAATGAAATTGTTAGAGGCATATCATCAGGAAGTGTTCTTCCTATTGCAAGGTCTCCTTCTGGAGCTCCTATTTCATATTCGATTGGATTTGCTTTTTCTAATCTATTCAATACATCTCCAAAAACATAAAGTGCTTTATTTGCTTCATCATTCTTTGCCCCGCCGCCAAGCTCTGCTGTTTTTTTAGGAGCACCGATTGGAAGAATAAACGCAAATTCATCTCCTTGATACCATCTTCCAAATACGCCTTCTTCAGGTATTGCGGGAAGGATTATTTTTGTAACTGCCTTTAGAATTCCGTCTCCTTCTTCGTGACCGAAAGTATCGTTGATTATTTTGAACCCATCCAAATCACCTAGCCCGAATAAGAAAGATGTTCCGTATTTTTGTGATGTTTTTATTGTTTCTGTCAATCTGGCTCTCAAATAATTTTTATTCGGAATTCCGGTAGTATCATCTGTGATGTGCTGTGTATGCAATACTTGATTTTCTGTTGTTTTTTCGACTAGCAATCTATTTGCCCTGACAAGTTCTGCATTCGTTGTCAACAGAGTTGAACTTAATTTTTCCACCCTTTGCTCCAGTTCTGATTTTTGTTTTGATTCCCTATTTGCTCTTTCTTGAGCACCAGCTAGTTCTTTCTCATACTGTTTTAGTTCCGATTTTAGTCTCGCAATGTACTCACGAACAATTGGATCTTCGTTGTGGGGTACATCATTTCCGTTTGACATAGTTTCCTTTCTGTATTACTTCTTTATATATCTTTCGTTTTGTTACTACTTGCTGGTAAATACATAAGCAAAGCTAAGAACAATTATTTTCAATAAGGAAAAGAAATCGCACGCTAAAATTGCAAAACTAAACGCCCCTGCAATGATTCCCACCTCAGAACCCTCGGTTCCGAGACTTCCAAGGCTTCGCAAAAAAGAAACGCCCCTGCCAGGATTTGAACCCGGGATCTCACGGACCGCAACCATGTGTACTATCCAAGCTATACTACAGGGGCATAAACGTAATAGTAAAGAACTACTTTTTAAAACTATCATCCGCGAGTTATCTTTCTGAGAATAGCTTCTTTTCCTTTCCAATCCATGACTTCTTTCAGAACCTGAGAAATGTTCTCAACAGGAATTACTTTTATTTTGCTCAACTGAGCTTTATCCACAACAATATCTTGCTCGTTTGATTTTGGAACAACAACGAACTTTATTCCGGCTTCGATTGCAGCTTCTATTTTTGATGAAACTCCTCCGACAGGAAGAACATCTCCTCTGACTGACAATGAACCAGTTATTGCGTAATCTTGTTTTACAGGAACTTGTTTTAATGCAGAGATTATTGCAACTGCAACAGCGATTGAAGCAGAATCTCCTTCAACACCCTCGTATGTTTGCAGGAACTGAACATAAATATCATTTTTCTCTTTAATATCTTCTCCAAATAATTTCTTAACAATCGCAGAAACATTTTTTACAGCTTCTTTTGCAATTTCTCCTAACTTTCCTGTTGCAACAATTTCTCTTTCTTTTCCGCCGGGAGTCACTTCTGCTTCTATTGGCAAGATAATTCCTGACATTGCAGATTCATCTCCAATAACTGCCAGTCCATTTACTCTTCCAACTTTCTTTCCAGTAACTTGAATTACTTCATATTCTTTTTTTCTTTCAATGTATTTGTCTGCGATTTGCTGTTCAAGAGTTCTTGCTATTTTTTTCGCTTCTGCTATGTGTTCTCTTTCAACAAATTTTGATTTTGCTTCTAATGCCAAATCTCCTGCCGCTCTTACTAATCCTCCGAGTTCTCTTAATTTGACAGTTAATCTTCCTTTGTGATTCGCCATTTTTCTCGCTTCTTGTATAATTGCTTCCACTGCATCTCTTGTAAAATGGGGGATTTTTTTGTCCTTCTTTACTTCTTGCGCAACAAAAAAAGCAATTTTGTCCCTGTTTTCGGGAGTATCCTGCATGGAATCCTTCATGTAAACTTCATAGCCGTATCCTCTTATTCTGCTTCTTAATGCAGGGTGCATTTTTCTTATTGACTCATAATTTCCTGCTGCAATCAAAATAAAATTGCAAGGAACCGGTTCTGTTCTTACCATTGCACCAGCACTTCTTTCCGACTGCCCAGTTATAGCATATTTTCCTTCCTGCAGTGAAGTAAGAAGTTCCTGCTGAGATACCGGCTCTAAATTTCCTATTTCATCAATGAACAAGACACCCATGTTCGCCTTGTGAATCATTCCTGCAACAACTCTTTCATGGGGCGGAGTTCCTAATCCTCCTGTTTGAAAAGGATCATGCAAAACATCTCCAAGTAATGCTCCTGCATGAGCTCCTGTTGCATCCAAGAATGGTGCATGGTTTTTTTTATAATTGTCAACAATTATTTTTGGAAGAATTACTTTTTGATTGAATCTCTTTCCCATATTTATGAAAAGTACAGCTGCCAAAAGAAAAACCATTCCTCCCATGAAGAATGCAGCAAAAATAATGTCTGATTTGTAGTAATCTCTTGCCCACCACGGCGCAAACATTGAGATCAATATTAGTGCAAAAATAACTACATTCTGAATTCTGAATGAACCTTCTGATTCCATTCTTGCTTTTATGAGCGAACTCCTTGCCTTGCCGGCAGACGTTGTCTGGATTTTCGGTTCATTTTCATCTTCCGGATTTGGAACTGAAACGATATCTTGTAATTTTTCTTTGGGAAGGAGTTCAGACATGGCTAAACCAAGCATTGATTTTCCAGTCCCTGGCTCCCCAATCAAAAGAACGTGGCGCCTCTGTCTGGCTGCTTTCTTAATTATGTTGACTGCACTTTCCTGGCCTATAACTTGGCTTATTGTTTCCTTAGAAACTTTAAGGTCGGCAGTAGTTTTGAATTTGAGCATTTTCCCCCATTGAAAAAGAGAATACAATGGTATTTAAAGGTTACTGGATTTACTTCTTTATGCAGGAATCAACACTGTTGAAATTGACTTTGCTGTCTGCCGTTCTTGGCCTGATTTTTTTATTTTTCATTTCAAAAACAATCGAAACTGGAGAAGGTTCTCTGCTTGAACAGGATAAAACATATTTAGTCAGGGGAACAATAAACAGAATCACTGAACGAGATTCAGTCACATTTATTGACTTGCAGAAAGAAGATGAACTAACTGTTGTTTTATTCAAAGACTATCCAATTGATTTGCATAAAGGAGATTATGTTGAAATCAAAGGCACAGCAAGCGAAGGCCTAGATGGAGAATTGCAGTTGATTGGAAAAGACGTAAGAGTTGTTAAGTAGGTTAGCACCAGGGGCGAGCGATTTATTTTGGATTTTTAAAAAGAGTTGCTGGGGTAGCTCCCTACGGGACTGCAACGATTTCTGATAAGATTACATTTAATCGCGAGCGGTGCTAACTTCGTTATCAAATAATTAACTTTAAATAATAATTGATTGTTGAGGGGGCATGGGATTAACAAAAATCGAACCTTCAATTCTTGAATACAGCGGAAATCTTGAAATAACTATAAAAGAACTCAAAATTTCTTTGGCTGGACTTGAGAATTCGAGAATATTCTACGAATTCTGCACAGACGAAAGAGTAAAAGACATCGATATTGCTGTAAAATATATTGGAAGATTTTATGACTGCAAAGAAGACCGGTTTGGGGGCAAAGACAGCCGCCTTCCTTCATTAATCAAAGGAGAAAAAGCAAGTTTCGTTGTACATGGCACAAATCAAATTGCGCAGGAGACTGCAAAGTGCATCTTTGATTATTTTTCTGGCCACATTACTTTCTAGAATTCCAGCAAATTAACAATTCTAATCAAATCTTTCTCATCTTCTGCATTCATTATTGCTTCTGTTGCATCTCTGTTGTATTTGCATTCTATTGCCGTCCACAAAGCATGGTCTTTTATTTCTGAAAAGCTTCTTCTGTCTTCAACTTTGTGATATAAATCCAAGAATTCAATAAAATCTTTTGCAGGATTGACATTCCATTTGTTATAAATCAAGTCCCTTGTGCTCGTTACTTGTTTTGTTTCATACCACTTATTCAGCTGCGTAAAAATAGAAGGATTTGCCCTTGCACCTCTTCCAATCATTATGTAATCACATTTTGTTACTGCAAATGCCTTGTCTGCACCGAAATCATTGAATACATCTCCGGACAAAATAACAGGGATTGAAACTGCTTTCTTAATTTCTTTTACTAATTCCCAATCTGATTTGTCTCTGTAGCCTTGTTCTTTTGTTCTTGCATGAATTGCAACGGCATTTATTCCGATTTTTTCCGCTTCTTTAGAAATTTCAACAGCATTTATTGAATCTTTATCCCAACCGCTTCTCATTTTCAGCGTTAATGGTTTTTTTATGTTTTCTCTTAACGCTTTTAGTAATTTATACAATTGATCTGGGTGTTTCATCAAGTAACACCCGCATTTTTTTCCAAGAACCGTTCCAATCGAACATCCGATATTAAAATCAACCAAAACGGCATTTTTTTCCAAAGCATTTGCTGTGAAAAGCAGACTGTCTGCCTTTGCTCCTATTAATTGAATTGCTAAGGGCTGCTCTTCTTTTTGTGGATTTACGAATTTCTTGACTGCCTTTTCAACAGATGTTTTTTTTGCTTCTTCTGCGAAATCGTCTGCATCAATCATGTCAGTATAAACTAATGCAGCGCCTCTTCTCTTGCACAAAATCCTGAAAGATGCGCAATTTACTGCCTCCATCGGAGCTAGAAAGAACTTTCCTTTTGGCTGAAAATCTCCTATTTTAGGGAATTCTTCCATGATTTATTTTGGTTTAAATTCCTATTTAAATATGTACATATTATACGCAATCTTTAAATAAGCCAAGTTGCAAAATAGCTATGGGGTGATTTAATGGCTAAACTAACAGCTTGGCTAGTAACGCTTATTGGTGTTTTGATGACACTGCCTCTTTTGGGGGTAACAGCATTAGCTGAACTAAGCACTTGGGTACTGCCTTTGTCGGTTCTTGTGATTGGAATTGGCAAGCTAATGAGAAACTACAAGTAAACGTTTGAACAAAACTTTACTTTATTTTTTTATTTTTTGTGTTTTTGATAGATGAGAGTGTGTGCAATGAAAAAAAGGGACTTCGGGATAATTTCTGTTGTGACAATTTTTGCAGTTGCCATGGCTTTTCTTGAATCAACCGTCGTTGTTTATCTGAGAAAATTATATTATGAAAACGGATTTGATTTTCCTTTGAAAGGATTCATTGAGCCTCAAATTCTAAACATAGAGTGGGTCAGAGAATTCTTCACAATAGTTATGCTTCTTTGTGTTGGTTATCTTGCAGGCAAAAAATTCAATGAAAGATTTGCATATTTTCTTTATTCGTTCGCAGTATGGGATATTTTTTATTATGTCTGGTTAAAAGTTATGCTTGATTGGCCGGCTTCTCTGATGACATGGGATTTGCTTTTCCTTATTCCCTGGCCGTGGGCAGGTCCGGTTCTAGCTCCAATCATTTGCTCGCTAACAATGACTTGGTTTGCTTTTTGTTTGATTGAGAAAAAAAACAGAAAGATTAAAACAACGGAATGGATTTTGCTCTTCGCCGGCGGATTTGTTATCCTTTACACATTCGTGATAGATTACGGAGCGTTGATTGTCGGCGGAAATTATCTGAAAGATTTTTTGACACTCGCAACAAATGCCGAGTTCAGCAGCATTATTTCGTCATATGTCCCCTCTTTCTACAACTGGCTTCTTTTCTGGCTGGGAGAAATATCGATAATTATTTCAATAAGCATGTTTTGTTTCCGTAAGAAATGATTGTTGAACTTGTTATTGCTATTCTTATTGGCGCCACGCTCGGAATAATCACAGGCATAACTCCTGGAATACACATAAACCTCGTTGCTGTTATGCTTCTTGGATTGGCCCCATTTCTCGGGAATTATGTCAATCCCCTAATCATTGCTGTCGCGATAGTTTCTATGAGTGTTGTTCATACTTTTCTTGATTTCATTCCAAGCTGCTATCTTGGAGCCCCCGACGAGAGCAACGTAATGAGCGCATTGCCTGCACACAAACTTCTGCTGCAGGGAATGGGTTTTGAGGCAGTCAAACTAGCAACAATG
Source organism: Candidatus Woesearchaeota archaeon (assembly GCA_016935155.1). Taxonomy (GTDB): domain Archaea; phylum Nanobdellota; class Nanobdellia; order Woesearchaeales; family UBA10107; genus UBA10107. The sequence goes on along the minus strand of JAFGRQ010000026.1, from coordinate 15,048 downwards.
GGGAGTTTTCTTGGGCTGATTTGCGTTTTGGCTTTATTGCCAATTCTTATTTTTGCAGTTCCGTTTATTTTCGAAAAATTACAGGATTATATCGGGATTATTCTTGTTGCAATAATGATTTTTATGATTCTAAAAGAACATGGACTGAATAAAAAGTTCTGGAGTTTTTTTGTTTTTATGATTTCTGGAATCCTGGGAATTATTGTTTTCAGCCTCAATCTTGAACAGCCGTTGTTTCCTATGCTTTCCGGTCTTTTTGGAATTTCAATTTTAGTGACATCAATATCCGAAAAGGTAAGGGTTCCTGAACAGCGCATAACTAATGAACTTCATTTTTCAAAAAAGGAGATTTCTAAGTCGGTTTTTGCAGGAACAATTTCAGGAACCATAGTTTCAATTTTTCCCGGAATGGGTCCAGCGCAGGCAGCCATTCTGGGAGGGAGTTTGGTTGGAAAAATAAAAGACCACATGTATATTGTTCTGGTCGGAGCAATCGGAACGGTTTCAATGGTTTTGAGTTTAATAACACTTTACACAATAAATAAAGCAAGAAATGGCTCAATAGTTGTTGTTCAAGAGCTCCTTAAAACTGTTGACTGGAGCATGTTCTTGCTTCTGGCAGTTATTGCTTTTGTTGCCGGATGTGTTGGTGTCTTTTTAACAATGTTTTTCGCAAGAATTTTCTCTAAGCTGATTGTTAAAGTAAATTATGCCGGGCTTTGCATAACAATAATTGCATTTGTTTCCGCTCTTGTGTTTTATTTTACGGGAGTTATAGGACTTCTTGTTCTTTTTGTTTCAACAGCAATAGGATTGATTCCCGGCTTTGTTAATATCGGAAAGAATCACGCAATGGGATGTTTGTTATTGCCGGTGATATTTTACTTTATTCTCTAGAAATTAATTTTTCAAATATTTATCTATGCTGGTCTGTATCTTGCAAAGATTTTGCATTGTTGTGAAAGAAGGATCTCCTCCCACGTGCTTTGCTAAATTTCTCAGCAAGGTCAAGTATTCTGGAGTGACTTCAAACTTTTCAATGACTGGTTCGTAAATGTGATTGTTTCCGGATTTCGTTGTCTCCTTGACTCTCAAACGAACCGGGTTGAACTCGAGATTATCGCAAGTTAGAATTTTTTGAGTTTCGAATATTTTTAGCTGTCCGTTATTTTTTAAAGATATCAGTCCGCCGTTTCTCCTTCCGCAATCTGGCTGTTCGCCGACTGCAGCCATCAGGTAGCCGACTTTCCTCTTTATTTTTGGGGATTGCTTTTCATCAGCGAAATCATTCAACGCTTTCTGGAATTCTGTATTTCCTTTCATCGCAGAAGAACCAGAAATTACTTCATCTATGCACACAACATTCAGCGGTTCTCCGTGATAATTTAATCTTAAAAAATTCCCATACCATTTATTCATTAGTTCTTCTCTGTTATCGAACCTGCTCGAATTAGGAGGATATTCAACAATTTCTGTCGGAAATTTCCTATCAACTGCACGCAGTGCGTCCACAAGTGGGACAGACCCCATAACAGGTGCAAAAACGAAATCTGGGCCTTTGGAACGAACATAGGATGCCATAGCTCTAAGTGCTCCAGCAAAAGATTCAAATTCCTCCATTGTATAGTGTATGTTTTTCATGTTTGAGAAATAATTGGTTTGTATCACATCTATATAAATCTTTCTATTTTTTATCTACTAGTAAGTAGCAACAATAAAGCCTCCAAAAACCTTATAAACCACCCTTAAGTTCAAATCAACATGAAAGCAGTAGTCGTTAATTTCAGAGGCTCTTACAAGAATCAGAAAGCAAGCAATCAAGTGATTGTTCACGTAGACGAACTTACTTCGAAAGCTGCTGCTGAAAAATTAGTAGGCAAGAAAATAACTTGGACTTCTCCTAAAGGAAAAGTAATTTCTGGAAAAGTTTCTGCAGCTCATGGAAATAAAGGAGCAATCAGAGCGCTTTTTGAAGTCGGTATTCCAGGACAAGCTCTTGGACATGAAGTTAAGATTGAGTGATTTCTTTGTGTTTTTTTGATAAACATCGTAAAGCAAAGCTTTATATATAAGTAAGACTACTTGATAGTGGTAACACTATGGCAGAAGGCACACAAGCAGAGGAAATGATTCCCGTACCTAAGTCTCAACTAGAGCAACTTGTAGCCATGGCCAGAGTAGGTCATGAACAAATGGAAGGAGCTCAAAGAGAAGGGGCTGCGCCAACAGAAGCAGGCGAAAGAGCTGAGCCAGAAAAACCCACCAAAAAAAAGAAACAAAAAAAGCCAATCAATTTTGAAGAGGAAATTATACGTAAACCTGCAGCTTATTTGGACGGATTGGTAGGAAGCACAGTAAGAAGTGCAGCAACATCATACAGTATCGGTTTGGCAGCACCGTTGATTTTAATGAATCCCCTTATTGGTTTGCCGTATGCAGCAATAATGGGAGGCACATCATACGTGCTCGCAAATATTTCTTATAAAATGCCAAGATTTCTGTTGACTTCAGCTTATAACATAGCGTTTCATCCGCTTAAATCAATCGGAAAAGTCTGGGAAGTAGGAAAGAATTTCATTCCTGGAACTGGCTGGTTCAAGAAAGTAGGTAATTTCATACAGGGAAAAATAAGCGGAGACGGCGAAGAAAAAGAAAAAAGCAACAAACCAGTAGGATTGACAGGATTCTTATTCAAACCTCACAATGAAAACGCATTGGGAAAAATAATTGGAAGCACAATCGGATTCGGTGCCGCTTTGAAATATCTGTCTCCGGGAACCTTTGATTCCATAGCAGGAAAGATTTCTGATGTAGTAGTTCCAAAAGTTGCTTCTGTAGCAGAAGGAACAAAACTTGCGGGAGAGAAATTGTACGGGTTGGCAGATGCTACTTTCAGTGCAGGGAAAACTTATTTTGACAGCAACATAAGATACGCTAGTTTCTGAGTTCTTTTGTTTGTTTGATTTCACTATTTTTGTTGATTTTTCTTCACTCTTCTGTATTTATATAAATAAATAATTATACATCTATCTATTTAAATATACAAATATTTATAAAGAAAAGCGCCTTTTACATCCCTGATGCCCAAGCTAACAAGGACAATCAAAATAAGCGAGGATACCTGGAAAGATGCTAAAAAACTAGCAATAGATAAAGACACTAATCTTTCTGTTTTAATTGAAGAATTATTGACAAAAGAACTGAAAAAGAAGGTGAAAGAATGACAGCCAAGAATTGCAAATCAAAGTGCGTTGCAGGAGCATCACTTGCTATCTTCTTGTTCAATACACTCTCTGTTTTTGCAATCGATTTCCAAAACATGCTTGAACCGTTCCAGTTAATCAGAGACATATTTTCACAGGGCAAAATTATTGCTTTCATTGGTGGATGGCTCGCTGCGACAATTGTTGTGTGGCGTATTTTACGAGGTGTTGGAAAATTATTGCTTGAAGGGGCCGAATTAAGAGAGACCGGAGCAAAAGGTGGCAACTGGTTTTCGATTGCGCTTATTTTAGTATCTGCACTGATGACATTCCACGGGACTGCATTGCTGAATCTTTCTCTTCCAAAAGCGACGTTTTCTGCAGTGGTCTGGCTTTCAACAATCTTGTCATATACTTTTGTTGAAATAATAGTTAACAAACTGACGAAAGAGAGCAAACAAGAGGCAGCGTTTGGGCTCATGACGGAAAGAGAATGGACAATTTTAGCTCTAACTTATTTCGGAGTCAGCATTTTAGTTGCTCCGTTTGCCAGTTTTTCAGTCGGTTCAAGCATATTTGTTATCCTGCCTGTACACATGTTTATTGCCTCGCTAATTCTTGGAATTGGTTCCCGCGGAGCAAAAAAAGTGGAAAGACTGAAGAGACTCAAAGAAGAAGCGAAAGAAACTGGAAAAAGAGTCGCGGAAAGAAGAATTGCAGCAAAATACACCAAAGAGCAGCTGGAAATACAGCACACACACGCCATGGAAAGACTCAAAATGGAAATAGCACTCAAAAAAATTGAAGGCCCTATTGCAAATCTTCAGCAATTTGCAGCGAGGACAAGCGGAGAAGAATTGAACAAAAGCAGTGTTCCGTTTCTGATTGAACTCGCCAAAGCTGTGCCTCCTCAAGATGAACAAAAAATAAGGCTAGTTAGTCAAAGACCAGAGGATGTTGAAAAAGAAATAAACGAAATGAATGCTATGTTTGCAAGAAGAAACGAGGCCCTGAAAAAATTCAAAGATGAATTCGCATCAACAAATGAAGGAAAAGAAGCATTGTATCTCCTTGGTGTTTTGAAAGATTTGAAAGAAACCCCTGCCAAATGGATTGAATACGTCGGGGAAAAATGGGACAGATGCGATTTTGCAGACAAACTAGATGATTGGAAGAACGAAGAATACCAAAAATGGCAGAATGAATTCAGAGGAACAACCGGCCCAAAAGGCGAAGGCGGAAGGGAACTTGCAATAAAATTAATCAGAAAGAGAATTGGTGAACTTCAGAAAATTAGGCTGAGAACAATCAAGACAATAGCGGAAGAATTTGAAAAAACAAGAGAGCTTGCCCCCGAGCGAACTCGAAAACTGAGCGAGCTCCAGAGCGAAACAAGAGAGATTGAAAGAGCGATAAATATTTACAACAGATATGCAGATGAAATAAACAAAAATCTCGGGATATTGAGAAGCTCATTGAAACTTGCTGCAGATACGACGAGAGAAGAATCTCAAAGAAGAACGCTGATGGTGGTCACAATACCAAATGCTTTCAAAAACCTTGAAAAAAACATTGAAGAGATAAAAAATCCTGAGAATAATTTTGAAGTGCTCTTGAAGAAAAACATCATTACGCTCGAAGATATTGAAAAAATTGACAAAAAATGGCAGAAGGTCTTTGGAATAAAAACTATGTTTGAATCAAAATACGCTCAGGCTGAAGAGGAGGTTGCTGCATGAGTCATAAACCATCTCCTCAAAACATTCCTCCAGAGAAAAAAAGAGGAGCGGAAAAAGCAAAAGGACTCCTCGAAAAATTGGGTCCTGTTCTGGTCCCGACTATTGTTGGTCTGTTTTCCTTGAAATGGCTCCTTAATACATACATAATCAACTTCAACTTTTTTTGGGGATGGCTAAACTTACTTTTGACAATCTTGATTTTTGCAGACATACTCTGGAATCTCATAGCAGAAGAAACAAATGAAGGAGAAGGAGCAACACACAATCTTAGAAAAATATTGTTCGACCACCCCGAAGAGTCCATCGAGGCAGCCATTCCTTTTCTCGGCATAGTATTGAGATGGGTTCTTGTCTGGCCATTGATGCTATTGGGAACCATACTCGTTCCAATATTTGGAATCGGCGTAATTGTCCACTACATCATAAAGATAATGACATATATCCTTTCCACAGGAATTGTTTTATTATACCACTATATGTTAAATTCATTCAGAGAATTCCGAGGTTTTATCTTTGGCTTCTGTCTGCTTCTAATTGTTGCAGCTCAGTATGTTGCCGAGTACAGCATGAAAATCGGAGAGATTCCTTTACTTGGAAAAGTTGCCATGCCGGCCTTGGAAAGGGCAACAGATAAAGGGTCTATTTTTGGATTTGAGTTGATTTACATAAAATTAATTTTGGGAATTGCTTTTATTTTATCATATTTTCTTTTCAAGCAGGAGCACGAAAAGCAAGACAAAATTTCAATTTTCAAGAAATTTTTCACCAAGAAAGAAGCAGACGTTACAAAACGTCTTGATGCTGTTGCAGAAAGTGTTGTCGCGGATTCCTCGCAGGAAGTGGAAAAAATGATGATGGATTTCGGAAGAGGCACAGACTTTCCTGGCCTTGAATTCATCATCCATTCTCTCAAGGAATTAAAAGAAAACCCAGAAAACAGAGAAAAAGTGCTTGCGGATTTGAAAGAACACATAACTCTTCCCGAATATAAAGAAGCGCAGATTAAATTATATCTGGCTGCTTTGAATTTGCTGCTGAAAGAAAAAATAGACGAACACAGAATGGCAGGAATTGAAGTTGACGAAGAAAGGCTGAGAATCATCATGGATGATTTAGGTTTAAGGATGAAAACGGATGAAACAGAAATGCTCGGCAAGCTGAAAAATACTGATTTTATAAGAAAATTGCTTGAAAGAACATTCATAAAGGGAGCTGAATAAAAATGGAAGACAATGTAACTTCGAAAGTTGAGAAAATAAGGAAAGTAGTTGTCGAAATAAACAAAATAAAGGGCAAATTGAAAGGATACGTTTGCGAAGGAGCAAGAAAAAAAGATATTATGAACAAAATAAGCCGCATCCATGGAACACTTGCTGAAAAAATCCTTCCTTTGTTTACTACAGAGGATATTCGAAAAGCCATTGAAACAAGCGCAGTCGAACTGAGGGCGTTCCTGTCCGAAGAAGAGCCAAAATTACTTTCACTGATTCAGGTAAAAAAAGAAAAAATAATGCTGGCGGAGAAAATCTGCAGCCAATATTCCGTTTTGCTTGAAAAAATAGAAAAAATAGGTAGCGAGCAGGTAGCGAGCATAGCTCAGAATCTGCTTCTCGGCAAGGAAATAGAAAAAGCCATGTTTCTCAACAAAACAGAATTCGTTGAGAGGGAGCTCAACAAAATTGAGGAAAGGAGACAAAAAAACAAAACCGAACAGGAGATGATGATTGGAACCATCAACAGTATGAAAAGACTGAAAACAGATGCACAATTACTGAGAAAAGACCTTAGCGAAATAGCAGGTAAAATAGACGCAATAAATAAGAAAGCATTAAAAATAACAAACTCGTTTGAATTGAGAAGAGAAGATCGGGAAAAAGATATCAACATGAGAGGACTTAGACCGGCATGGCAAAACATTTGAAAAAGTGGCTGATTGGACTGCTAATTCTTGTCTGTTTCATCTACACGGCAGAAGCTCAAAATCCTGCACAATCTTTCGGCGAAAATGTAAAATCTGGTGCGCTGGCAAACAGCATAGGTTCTGTTTTTAGTTCAATTGGAGATTTTATTTTTGGTCCTCCTGCTGAACAACAGACACAGGAAACGCAGGCCAGACAAAAAATGATTGAAAGCATTCTTTTGTTCTTTGCATTCTACGCATTCATCATGCAGGGAGCATCAAATATGCTTTCAAAGGTAAACAAAGGAGCAAAAACAGTTTCTGTTATGGCTATTTCTGCGCTTCTTGCTATCGGTTATTACAGAAGCGATTTCAGCTTTGGAGTTTTCATTTGGATATTGACGCTTGGTTCTCTAATCGGATTCATAATTAACAAAATGTGGAATCCAAAAAATGAGCTGAGCAAATCGCTGCAGTCTTTAGGAATAGGAATCCTGCTTGCCGCCTTGATAATTTTTGGAGCAGGAATGCTGAGAGGCGGCACAAGTCTGCCTTTTATTCAATCAAGTTCAGACGGAATTATTGGAGGAAATGATATTTCTGCTGCAAGAATTATTTCCGGGACGCAGGGAACAAGAGACCCTAATCTGAATTGGGAGCTTGCAGAGGAAGCCAGAAAAAGATATGATTATGAAAATGCAAGAACATACTATGCCCTTGTTGTCAACGCAGGTCCGGATCCGACATTCAACAAACACTACTGGGAAGCTGCTGATTACATCAATATCGGCGGAAAAGATTTGCTGTTCAAGCAGATGTCACAGCACTACGAAAAATTGCTTGCAGTAGAATACAGCGCAGCAGACGCATTGATAGAAGAAGCAAGAAAAACTGACGATACAGAAAAAAGGGGTACTTTGGAGAGGGAAGCGAAAGCTCTGCTTCAGGACATTGTAGAAAAAAAAGCAGCTTTTTGCAATGAGCTGACAAAGAGGGACATGAAATGCTGAAGACTAAAATTTATTTGCTGCTGATGTTGGTAATGGTTTCTTTTGCCTACGCGCAGGACACTCAACAGGCGGAATTCAGTCAAACATTCCTTTCTGGAATAAAACAGAGCACTGAAAGAATTCTCAGCTTGAGCGGAGTTTCAGAAAACATAAAATCTCAGCTAAATTCATTCACATTCAGCGAAAATGTAGATTATGAAAAAATAGCGGCCAGCATTACGGCAACAGAAACGAAGGCAAAAGCATTGCAGGAAAAATTGGGGGTTAGTACAGGAACCCAACCAACAGAACAATCTACCAAGGTGGATCCTGCCTCGGTCAACAGCGCCAAAAGTCCAGAGAAATTGATGTTCATAATCGCTCAATTAGTTTCCACTCTGAAGAGCGAAGCATACACCAGAGACCCAAACAACGCAGTCCTGACAAAAGAACTCACAGGATTAGTTAGACAAAAAGCTGCGCAGTATTCATGGACCAAAGAGACGCCAGTCACACAGGAAGTTCAGAAAACACTAATTGCTGTAGACAACATAGGAGAGCTAGACAAAAGATACAGAGACACAATAGACATTCTCATTAACACCGTCATTGGGAACATAAACAAAGAGATAAAAACGCTTGAAGAGCAAAAATCTAAAAAAGATATTTCTCCCCAGCAGATTCAAACTTTGAACGAGAAAATTCTCGCTAATAAAAAATTCATCAACAGCATAGACAGAAGCGTTACAAATTCTCCTGTTTTGTATGCGGGAAGTTCGCCGCTTGGATTCATCGGCAAAGTGATTTTCTGGATAATAGCACTAATAATTATTTTTGTTTATTTGGCAGTGAAACACGGAGGAACAGCAGAGGGTGCAAAAGGCAGGGTCTTTGTGATGACGATGGCGTTCCTTTTCATCGTCGGCGTCTGGACTTTTCAAAAATGGTACGTTGCTCTCATCCTTACGATTATAATTCTAATTTTCACTTATGTAATCTGTTTCGGTTCGAAGATAAAATATCATTTGGGAGGAACGATTCATTTTACTAAATTAGGAATAATGGGCAAAATCAAAGAAATCATACATATTTTAATCAGCCAAGAACTTGAACTTGAAGGTTTGTTCGCCAAGAAAAACGATTTGATTGCCAAGAACAAGCAATGCTGGGACGAACTTTCGAAAGGAATTGGAGACGACATAGCGGAATTGCGTGAAGAACACATAAGAAAAATAACAATCGAAAGAAACTGGGAAAAAAATATTCTCCAGGAACTTCTCCTAGCAAACAAAAATATAAGAGGGAAACTTCTAAAACACATTAGGACGCTTAGCGAAAACATTCCTGGATTTTCAGCCATGCTAAGCAAAGAAATGAAAGACCATAGAGAACTTATCAAAAATTTGGACAGACAACTATACGAACGGGAAGCCAACGGATCATACCGCTTTGTAGCCGGCTCCGGGGAAGTCAAATCAAGAAGCCTCGAAGAAATCAGAGAAGATCTAGATTTAATTAGATTGAACCTTAAAAAAGAAGAAGAAATAATTCTTCCGGGAATAACTGATTCTGCAAATAAGCTTGCCAAGGCACTCATAGATTTGCATAAACTTCTCGATTACGAAGAAAGCATACTGAAAAAAGAAAAAGAGGCGCTCGATGCAATAGTTGCAGGTAAAATTAAAGGCGACCAATTACAGAGATTCAAAGATATTATTATCGAGTTAATTGAAGAAAAAAGCGGAGATAACAAGAAAAGACAGGAAGAGGCAGTAAAAATAATACGAGAAGTCACAAAAGATTTGGCAAAAGAAATCAAGGAGGCCGAAAAAGGAGAAAGTGAAATTGAAAAAGAAGCAAAAAAATACATGAAGTCTCCTCAAAAAGCCGCAGGTACACCTTTAAGAGCAAAAAGTATTGAAATCTTCGACATCATGTCGTTGAAGAAGAACATAATGTTCCCAACAAGGATAAGCGATGAAAGTTTGACAGATATATTGTCTAACCAAGGAGGGCACACAAAACTGTCAAATTGGATTAGAGAAAATTGGAAAGAAATTTCAGACTTCGAATCGGTGGCGGATGCGATAGACAAGCTCGCACAGGCCTATGCTGAAGGAGAAGGAGGCATCATGGCCCAAACAACAAAAATCAGAAAAGACCTCTTCCGTATCTTTAGAACCCTAGAATAACCTCCATTTACTACTTATAAGTAATTACAAAACAAAAGATTTATATATGAGTAATGCTCTCACAGAGTCATGAAATCAAGACTCGTTATACCGCTTACAGCCATGCTTACTTTTATGTCTGTTCACGGCTGCGCAAACAATCCAGCAAGAGACTATCAAACAGCTCAAACAGCTATGAAAACAGGGGATTACGCTTCTGCAAGAAAACATTTTGCAAAGATTATTCAAGCTGGCCAAAATCCATACTTCAATTTGGCTGCTGATTACATCAATATCGGCGGAAAAGATTTATTGTTTAAACAAATGGTACAGCACTACGAAAAACTTATTTCAGCAGAATACAGTGCTGCAGACGCTTTGGTTGAACAAGCAAAAAAAACCGATAATAAAGAAGAAAAAGCAAAACTCGAAAGGCAGGCAAGAGGCTTGCTAGAAGATATCATTGCAAAAAAGAAAGAATTATGCAACGAACTTGCCAAGAGGAACATAGAATGCAAATAAAAGACGACAACCTAGAAAAAACTGTGAATAATTCTTATGTTCAGGGAAGCGAACAGAAGCAAAAGGGCCTAAGCTATGGCAAGAAATTGCTGCTTTATGCCGCAATAGCTGGAGCATCAATGATGCCAGCCAGAGCAAACGCAAATATTGTTGATTCAATAACGCACTTCATTTTGGCAATTCCGAAGGCAATCTTCTACGATGGAGTTAATTTTGTATTCGAAGCTCCGGGAATCGCATATGAAGCAGGTTCCAGAGGAATCCAGAGAATTTACAACGCTGTTACTACGATGGATTTAGATAAAAACGGCACTCCAGACTACAAAGAAGCAAAAAAGGATTGGAAGAAATTCGTCAAGGAAAACGTAACGGAAAGAGAAAGAGAAAAAGTCAAGGGAGAGGCAAAGCACGTTTCAGACGTAGCGAAGATAGCTGCAGAAAGATTGGGTGGAACCCAATACGCTTTTGATGTGACAAGAGCGCAAGGAACAGACGACGATCCTCTTTACAAAGTCAAGGTAATGCCTTATGGAAGTTTGCTCCCAAAAGAAAAGGAAGAAAAACCGGCAACAGGACCCCGTGCTCCAGCAGCACCTAGCCTCGGAGCACTAATAGAGGCTCTGAAAAGCCAGTAAATTCATTCTTATTTTTGTATCCTTATTTTTTATGTCTTTTAGTTTTTTTATAATAAATCAAAGATATGAGATATAAAAAATTAAACTAAAGACAAAACAAAGAATAATTATTTCTTTTTAGATTTCTTCACAACTTTCGAGGGCTTAGATGAATTGCTTAATGCCTCTGTGTATAGTCCATGCCCGCCGAAGTAGTCTGACATAGTCACATTGACCCCTTCACTGAATAAATAAGCGGCTGGAACTCCTGATCTGTCTGAAATGTAAGCGAGTCCATCTCCTGCTGGAGTTAAATCATAAATAACAGCATTATCGAACGTAATTTGTTTAGCTCCTTCTGAATTTGCAAAATATATGTCTCCTCTGCCCTTGCTGTCTGTTTTGACATACCAAAGGTTTCCGTTATCTGCCAAAGCCACTTTCTCAATTCTATCAACATACGAATCAGGGAAATTGATTTCTCTCTGCTTTCCGTTGTCTAAATTTATGTGAACTGGTTTTCTTTTGTCATTTCTGGTGTATCTTGCACGCGGAACCAGCACACAGACTGCATTTTTTCCGTCCGAAGTTACGCTTAATGAACTAACATTTTCTTTTTGCCCGCCGAGAATGACTTCCAAACCCGAACCATCCTTGTTGACTTTTTTGAGAACTTCAGGATGATTGTTTCTTCTTTCTACAAAAATAACACTGTCTCCGCCGATTTCATAATCCTCAATATCTGCATTTGAAACAACCAACGAAATGTTTTCTGCGCCATCTTCAACAGAATATCTGAAGAGGGAATTTCCTTTTATGAAAAATAATTCATTTTCTCCGTTTGCCTTCAAGTTATGCAAATGACCGTATGTTTGGGTTAATTTGGATGATAAATCTTGTCTTGAACCGTCCGTTATGTTTTGCCTGTAAACATTTCCATTTTCTGTATACAAAATTGAGTTGTCTTTCAAACTTTCCTCTATAAACTGGCTTTCAGCTGGTGTTCTGTCTGGTAGTCTCGAGGTGTTTGTGTTTCCCTGCGCTTCTACCGCGGCCTTCAAAGCGATATCTTTGAAATATTGTTCTGCATTTTGTTTAGTGAGAATTCCTGAATCAACATCCGACAATGCCTGTTCCTTTTGAGATTCAGTCAAGTTGGGATTGTTTCTGATTAGGTTTTTCCCTATTCCTTTCTGGACTGTTGCGCATCCAGAACTAAGTCCGAGCATAGCTGCCAATGCTAATGGTAATAGCTTTTTCATGAAAACTCTAACGTAACACTCCTTTATATACCTTTCGTTTTGTAACTACTTATAAGTAACTACATAAAATAAAGCTAAAAACGGCCAAAATAGCCTCTCCAAGTGCGAAATGTTTATAAACCGCCTTGCCAATTAAGTTGGAAAGAGGCAAATAGATGGCAACACCAGGAATTCTACCAGAGACAAAGAAGAGAAAATTGGAGTATTTCCCGTTGGGAACTAAAGGCAAGAGGTTTGCAGTCAAAAGTTTTGAAAAGGGCCAAACAAAAAGAAAAGCAGGAAAAGTTGTTGAAAAAAAGAGCGAAGTAATCTCCTGCACGAACAAAATTATGGGTCAAATTCATTATCATAAGCTTGAAGATGCAAGGAAAAGTTCTCTAAAAATAATTGAAGCGTTGGGAGATGGACTTCAAAATACAATCGATGTTATACAAAACGAATGCATTCTTTTCGAAGAGGAATTTTCTACGTTCATCGACTTCATAGGCAAGCAAGGAGAATTCATGCCCAAGGAGGAACTCGAAGAACTCGGGAAGTATTTGAAAGTTATTCAGGAAAATGTGTTTGTTAAATTTAATCACTACATAAATGACCTTTCGGCTCTTGTTGATGGGAAGAAACCACAGATAGGTGCGATATATCTTTTGGACAAAGAATACAATGTCGGAATTAAATCATTCTGGAGATGGCTCCCGGCATGGGAATGGTTCCATGAAAGAGGAGAAGCTAAGAAGACATTCAAAGAAGAAAAAGGTATTTTGAAAATCGAAGGCAAAAATTTTGAAAAGATGAGGGCCGATGCAAGAGATGAACAGGCATACAGACTTCTTAAAAATTATAAAGACTATTTCAAAGATTTCAAGAATCTTCTGACTGAAATGTTTGAATTCAAGTATTTGCTTATTCTCCATGCAACCATGGCAGAAAGTTTTATTGAAAAAGGAGCTGCAGAATACAACATTCCCCATACGTTTTTAGGATATTCAAATGAAATACAGGACTTACTTGACCAGGAAAAGGGTGCTTTGAAAGGAATAAAAGAATCAATAAACTATCTTTATACTTTGCTTGGAGAAGCGAGGAGCAAGATAGGAAGAGCAATAGCCATTTCAGAAAAACAGCAAAAGAGGCTGGCGGCATGAACAAAAAAGCAATGCTGCACATGGAAGGAAAAGATTACCTAAGCGGATTAGTTGGACTAATAGTTCTTGCAGCAGGAGCAATTCCCCTTCTTGAAATGTTAAATATTTTGAACTTGGGATTCTCAAAAATCTTGTCAGCATCGTGGTTTTCATCATCTGTGCCTTTCATACTTGCATTCCTTGGATTTTACCTGGCAATAGAATCAATAATTGAGCTGACAAATTCCAACAGCATAGGCTGGATGTCTTTCATGATTGGCGGAGCAATCATGCTTATCGGTTTGCTTGTTGCCTTGGAAAAGTTCGGAATAGGACCGGGATTATTTGGCTTTGAAATTCCGCAAATGCTTTATTACATAATTTTCGTCATTGAGGGCTTGTTCTTGATAATCGCAATGTGGTCAATGGAACTCTAATATGGAAATTGTTCTTACAAAAAAGCCAAAATCGCCGGTAATAATAGAGGGGTTTCCGGGTTTTGGACTCATTGGAACCATTGTCACAGAGTACTTGATTGATCATCTTGAAACTGAATCAATCGGCACAATATTCAGCGAGGAAATTCCGCCCATGGTTGCTGTACACAAAGGAAGAGTCGTTCAGCCGATTGAAATATTCTACAACAAAAAATACAATCTGGTTTTGCTTCATGTTGTTACAAATCCTGCAGGCTTGGAATGGGAATTCGGAGAAACAGTAATGAAACTTGCAAAAATGCTTCAGACGAAAGAAATAATCTCTGTCGAGGGCGTCGGCTCGTCGAACATGGAGGAAGAACCGAGAACATTTTATTATTCAAACAGAGAGACAAAAAAGAAAGAATTTGAAAAGATGAAAATCGAGGAGCTCAAAGAAGGAGTAATAATGGGAGTGACAGGAATTGTTTTGCTGAAAGCAAAGAACCAGGAACAGCCGATGAGCTGTGTTTTCGCAGAGACCCACTCTGCAATGCCAGACTCGAAAGCAGCCGCATCAGTAATCAAGGTCCTGGATAAATATCTTGGTCTAAAAATTGACCCCCTGCCTTTGGAACAGGAAGCTGAAAAGTTTGAAGGCAAACTAAAAGCATTGGTCGAAAAAAGCCAGGAAGCAAGCGAAATTCAGAAAAAGAAACAGCTCAGTTATATGGGTTAAAATTTTGTTGTGCCGTCGGCTCAGAAAATTAAGCGAAAATAAATGCTTCGCGGAATGACGACACAAAAATCACAATCAAGGAGGTACAAAAATGGTTGAAGGACACTGCATGAAATGCAAAATGGCAAGAGAAATGAAAGACGCTAAAGCTGTGAAAATGGCTAATGGCAGAGATGCTATAAAAGGCGTTTGTTCCAAATGCGGAACTAAGATGTTCAAGATAGGAAAGATGGAATAAATCTTTCCTCTGAATTTCTTTTTTAACTCTCACTTTTTTCTAAAGATATTTAAATAAGTCAATTATGCGATGTTCATGAACTTTCAAACGAGACTCAGAATTACATGGAGAAGATTAAGAGGAAACTTTAACGA
>JAFGRQ010000025.1 GCA_016935155.1 Candidatus Woesearchaeota archaeon | reverse complement strand
TCTCTTCCTTCTAACAGGGCAGTACTGGCTAAATTAGAAAACATTCCTGCACCAACAATCCATGTACCAGATAATACTGCAAATATGGTTGCCAATAGAAAAAAAGATTCCCTATCTAACTTTTCAATGAGTTTTTTCATTTTATAAAATAAAATATTCCCTCGGTCGGTATTTAAAGCCCAAGACTGGTTTTTAATGCTTCATTGATTTTCTGCATAATTTCTTTATTCAATGCACAGATTTTTTTGATAAGTCTGCGCTTGTCTATTGTTCGAATCTGGTCAAGCATCGCTTTTGAATCTTTATCGAGTCTTGTTATCTGTCTGGGCAGTGCAACTTCTATCGGATAAATTTCATCAAGATGCTGTGATGTAATTGGTGCAATAATTGTCAGTGGACTGTTCTTATTTCCTGTGTCGTTTTGGATAATTACGCATGGTCGTGTTTTGTTGATTTCGTGGCCAATTGTTGGGTCCAAAGAAACCAGCCAGATATCTCCCCGTTTAATTTCATTCATTTGGCACTTCGTTTGAAGCATTCTCCCAGTCTTCAAACTCACCAAGGTACTTTGCTCTGTTTTGATACGCTTCTTTCAGTTTTTTCTCCATGTTTTGATGTTTAACCTGCAGAACAAGCTTGTTGATTGCAGTATTATAGCTTTCATCCTTTGTCTTGAAAGTATCAAGAAGCCGTTTTGTTCTTTTTTGCAGTTTGATTGTTGTTATTTGCATAGTATACTTCAGGTATACTTAAGTATATAAACTTTTCGTGCGGTTGTCTTGTGGAAAATAAGGTGGAGGAAGTTGCTTTGCCGTTAAGCAAAGTCCCGCGCGACTATGTCGGGCGATACCTTCCTCCGAATCCCCTCGGGCGGATTTGAACCGCCGATCTCTCGGGCACTGCTGTTTCGCTATCATTCAATGCATGACGCACTGTCAGCGAATGCTTTTCAGCTACAGCCAAGTGCTCTAACCGCTGAGCTACGAGGGGCTAAGAATTAGGCTTAGAAAGTTGTTTATAAAGATTATTATTCCAAAATAATTCTGTAAGGTTCTGATGATGTTCTTTTGTTTGCATGCCCGTATTGAACAACTGTTGGTCTTAATGTGTGCTCTCCAACTATTGGAAGAGCTGATTTAATCTTGTATGTGAATATTCTTTCTTCGTGAGGAGCTAAAACAATATCCCAATCCAAAACAATTCCTTCGTGTCCTCTTCTGAATTTAGGTTCAGGAGTTCCAGCGCCGAAATCAGGCTCAACTTTATGGATTATTGGAAGTCTTTCAAGGACTCTTACTTTTTCAATTGTGTCTCCTGTCCTGTTCTTAATGTAAACCAAAACTTTAATTTCATTGTTTCCTGTATCTTTTTTGTGCACAGCATATGCCTTCTTTTTTACAATGATTGGACTTCTCATGAAATAATATGCAGCAATTATTATGATGATTATTGCGGCTGCTCCTGCCAGAGGTCGATAGTCTTCTTTAACCACGACTTTGTATGTTTCATCAGCTTTCAGAGTAACATCCTGCCAGACAAGATATGCTTGGTTGTTGAACATTTCTGTTTTTGCAAGCGGGCTTGTTAAAATCAAAGCTCTTGTGCGCGGTTTTTCGAAACTTGCATCCCTTGTTTTTTCAGCACCTTCTGTGTTTGTGAATGTGATTTCATGAACTGTTTGCAGGAATTTAGAAGTTACCTTGTCATCAACTCTGTAAGGTTGCCTATATTCTTTTATGTAAATGGTTTCTTTTGCGGAAGCAATCTCTCTGTTAAGTTGCGTAACAGTTATTGTAACATCATCTTCCTGTTTGGGAGTGGATTCGTCTATGTTCAATGAGAAATCAATGATTTTTTCAGATTCCGGCTCAACATCAACAACGGCATCTTTATTCAGGAATTTGCTTGACGCAGAGACCGTTATTCCTTCAAGATAAACTGGATATGGATTTTTAATGCGCAATTTTACTGAATTCGTTTTTGCAGGATCGATGGAAAGCGGTTCAAGAATTTCAACAGGTATTGTTATTTTGTAGTCAACAACCTTTGGATCTATCTTGACCATGAAAACTTCGCTTTGGTATGCTCTGGTTTCAAGAGATTTCGCCCTTAGTTCAAGATAATATGTTCCAGAAGAAAGTTTTGAATTCGGTTTCAAGTAAACCGTGATTGTTTTCGATTCTTTTGAATTCAAAGAAACTCCTGTTGTGAAATCGGGCATATTTTCCGTTCTTATCGACCACAGAACATCAGAAAGTTCAAGCATGAATGTGTCCGCAAAACTGTTGGGATTCGTTATTTTCATTTCAAATTTTGCTTCTCCAAGAGGAGATACGACTGCGGAAGAAGAAATTTTCTCGATTGTTGCGGCCTGTGCAAAGACAATAGGAAGCAGAAGAACGAAAATAAGTGTTGTTGAAATTTTATTCTTCATGTCTATGCACCAATACTCTGAATTACGAGAAACTAGTATATAAATGTTTTTAAAGGATTTACGGGCCTTTTTCTCAAATAACAACGCTTTCGTGGCCGGCTTTAACAATCCTAACTACCTGGTCCGCAACGCTTTCTATCTTGCTTTCATGAGATACTATTATTGCTTGGTTCGCATCCACCTTTTCAAACAAGTCTTTCATGGAGTCAATCTGCTCGGAACTGAAGCCGTCCGTTGGCTCGTCTAATAGCAGAAGTCCTCTTGTATTAATTGTGTTGATCATTGTGCTGATTGCTGTGTGCAAGGCCAATCTGTATGCCATGGCAACTCCTGTTTTTTCTCCGCCAGACAGAGCTTGAAATTCCGTTTCATAGCCGTTCTGCTCAATTTTTGGGGTAAATGTTTCATCTATTTTGGAAGAAAGACGTTCATCGTCAATTAAAATTCCAAACAATTCCCTGAATTGCTCATTAAAAGTAAAATAAATTTTTCCAAGAACGTGCCTTTCCATCTGAATGACTGTGTCGGTGAATTTTTTTGAAATCCAGCCTTCAAATTTGCTTATTTCGCCAAGTTTTTCCTTCAATTTTTCTTTTTCAGCAACCTCTTTTTCAAACATTTCCTTCAATTTTATGCTACTGTTTATTTCAGAGTTTATTTTTGCCTTTTCTATTTCATTTTTCCTTTCATCCGCCAGCAATTTTTCAAGTTCGAGCCTTGTTTCAGAGCATTCTTTTTCATATTTTTCAAAGTCGGAAACAGCAATATTCGAAATCCGTTCTCTCAGTTCTTTTATGTCTGTGCTGTTTTTCTCCTGCAGCCTCTTCTTTTCAAGAATCATTGTCTCTTTTTCAGAAACATTCTTGATTTGCATTTTCATAAGCGAGAGTTCTCTTTCAGCATTCCTGCTTTCATTCAGCTCGTTCTTTTTATTCTGGAGAACTGTTTTTATTTCATTTATTTTTTGATTGACTTCCGATATTTTCCTGCTTGATTCTTCTATTTTTGCATTTTCTTTTTCAGTTATCGACGTTTTATGTTCGTGAGAAACATTTTGCAGGCAGAGGGGGCACTCATTCAGGCTGTTTATTTGATTTTTAATCTTTTCAGAATTTTTTACTGAAATTTCTGATTCAGCAAGCAGTTTTTGGGTCTGCAGAAGCTCATTTTCGATTTTATTTATTTCCGAATCAAGATTTTCTCTTATTTTCTTTTTCATTTCTTCTATTTTGTCCTGCGAAATTTTATTTTTTATTTCGTCCGATTCTTTTTCTGTTTTTTCAATTTCTTTCAAGAGACTGAATTGGTGTTCTTCTTTCTGCCTGATTGTTGCTTCAATTATTGCTCTTTCTTTTCTCAGTTCCTGAATTTTTTTAAGCTGGATTTCTCTCTCGTTGACATTTTTTCGCATTTCCTGAGTTCTTTGCTTTGAAAAATTGAGTTTTTCATGGATTTCTTTCTCTTTCTTTGACAGATTTTCTTTCTCTTCTTTTATTTTTGCAAGCTCGGTTTTTTTGCTTTCCAAATCTGCAGTTCTTCCCTGAATTTCTTTCTTGTTTTCCCTTAAAAGTCTTGCAAACAGTGAAGAATTTTCAACAATTCTTTCGTATTTGTCAATTCCAAAAATCTTTCTGATTATTCCTATTCTTTGCTCTGGGTCTTCATTAAGAATCTGCTTCATCTCATCCTGCGGAGTGTATGTTGTGAAATGATAAATCAAGGATTTTTTTGCAAGAGATTCCTGGGGATATCCAAGAAGAGAAATAATTTTTTGCTTTAATTCAACGGGAGTCATGTCTTGCTTTGTATTGTCGATTGTTATTGCTCCGTTCTGCTGTCTTATCCCTTCTGGTTTTCTTTTTAGCGTTCTTTGAATTATGAAATCTTTGTTGTTGATTGAGAAGGTTAATTCAACAGACCCTTCATTCGAACCTTTTCTTAGCAGAGAATTTCCAGAATCATTTGACAGTAAACCGAACAAAGCAAATTCAATCGCAAGCATTATTGTTGATTTTCCAGAACCAATATCTCCTGACAGAACAGTTATTCCCTTATTGAAATTTATTTTCTGATTTGTGTAGCTTCGAATGTTGTTTAGAGAGATTGATTTGATTATCATGAATTGTTGTTGTTTCATTCGCTTAAATAGCTTGTGTCGTCATCATCACGAAAGAAATTTATTAAAAAATTAAAAAAGAAAATGCTGTGGCGTCAGGCAAGGCGAGGGATGTCCCTTACGGGGTGCCGAGCAGGACAGCGAATGAAATAAGCTGGCCGTCTGACTGCCTTTCTAATCAAAAGAAAACTCAAAATCAAATAACAATACTCGCAGCACCCAAAATAGCTGAATCGTTCAGTTTAGAAGGAATTATCTTTACCTTTTTGCCGCAGATGTCGTTTGACTTGTTTGTCAGTGCCGTCTCAGCAGCAGAAATGAAATATTCTGATTTTGCCAGCGGCCCGCCGACAATAATTATTTCAGGATTCAAGGCATTAACCAAGTATGACATGGTGTTTCCAAAATGCGTGCCGGCAATTTTCAGGACATCTTTGGCGGCTTTGTCATTCGAAATAACAATTTCACTGATTGGTTTTGATTTTCTTGTTCTTTGCTTGAACAATTTTTCAATGGAAGCGGGAGATGCATAATCTTCAAGTCTCCCTTTCTTGGAATCAACAATGGAGTGGCTTATGCATCCTGCAGCATAAGAACATCCTTTTGCCAGCTTGCCGTCAATAATCAATCCCGTGCTTATTCCTTCATTAAAAAGAACACCAATTGTGTTTTCGGTTTTTCTGAAAGCTCCGCACTTGTACTCTGCCAACGCAAAACACTTTCCTTCATTTTCCACAAAAACAGGAACGTGAAGAACATCTTCGAGCATTTTTTTCATAAAAAGCCCGTTCCATCCCGGAAGAATGGAGTCAATGACGATTCCTTTTTCTCTATTTATAATTCCCGGAACAGAAACTCCAACACCCAATATTTGATTTTTTTTAACCTTGTTTACGGCACTTGCTATGTTGTCTATGACTCTTTTCTTTCCTTTTGATAATTCAGTTGGAACAGAAATTTTCTTCACTATCTTGCCGCTAAGGTCAACAAGACCTGCAGTTATTGTTCTGGGGGTTAGTTCAACTCCAATGAGAAATTCCCGGTCCATCATTTTTTACAAGTCTTTTTACTTACCCCCGGAGAGTACTCTTGAGGCCTTTTTATAAATAGATTTATGACTACTTTTGAGTTTACAATGAAAAGGTTTATAAACGAACCCAAGTTTTCAAGAAGCAAGGTGTGTCTTTGCTTGCGCGAAGCCGCCTAATTTAATTGAGGAGTTGTGGGGAATTGCTTCCCTGAATCCTTGACTGAACAAAGTTCAGAGTGAATAATGGAGGCACACGAAAAATGGGATTATACAAATACATAAGGGAAACTTGGAATGCTCCGAGTGATTCTTTGAATGACATTACAAAAGAAAGAACTATTCTCTGGAGAAAAGAACCTGCTACAGTAAGAATTAAATTTCCAACAAGATTGGACAGAGCAAGAAGCTTAGGATACAGAGCAAAACAGGGAATTTTCATTGTAAGGCAAAGAATAACAAGAGGCGGCCACCGAAAACCTCTTCCCATGGCCGGAAGAAGACCCAAAAAATGGACGACAAGAAAATCTCTGATGATGAATTACCAGACGATAGCGGAGCAAAGGGCATCAAGATTCTATCCGAACTGCGAAGTTCTGAATTCTTATGAAGTTGCGAAGGACGGAAAACACTATTGGTACGAAGTTATTTTGGTTGATGTTTCGCATCCTTCAGTTCAAGCAGACCCGGAATATTCAAAAATCGTAAATCAAAGAGGACGAGCATTCAGAGGATTAACATCGTCTGCAAGAAAGAGCAGAGGACTGCTTGGCAAGGGAAAAGGATACGAAAAAATGAGGCCAAGCAAATATGCAAACAGAAAAAGAAGATTCTACTAAGATGAATCTTTTTTCTTTTAGTTTTAATTTTATTCCATCAAAAAGGAAATTAGTTTCAAAAAACATAGACGCGATTTTTGTTCCTGCTTTATGCACTTCTTGGAATGGAAAGAGACTAAGCAAACTTTGCGAACAATCCGTAATTGTGGCATCCAAATTCGCAAAAAAACACAAAACAAAATTAATTTTATCGAATTCGAATTTAAACTTAGGAAAACTAGAAAAGAAATACAAACAAAGCGTTCTGAGAAAAATAAACTTCAAACAAGCAGCAATTTACATAATGCCGGAAGAAAAAGTAACAAACACTTATGATGAGATTGAACGATTGTGTGAATTAAATAAAAAAAAGAATTTCAGAACAATACTGGTTGTAGGAGAAAAATGGCATATGCCGAGAATAATGTTTGCTTTGAAAAAGAAAATGCATGATGTTGAATTTTTCGCGTTATTTTTTGAAGCAAAGAATTATGAACCTATCAATACAAAACCTTCTTTGAAAGGACTTTTTGCAGCATCTAAACCTTCGTGGATAGTATACAATGCCGTTTCTTATTTTTTAGCGCCTTTTCTGGTAAAAAAGTAATTTTCTATTTTTCTTTTAGTTTTTGTAGCTAATATCGTTGAAGAATGCAGAATACGCCAAATAAGCGGAGTACAAGTCAACTTTTGATGATATTTCGTAAGGCGAATGCATCCCCAAAACAGGAACACCAACATCAAGAACTTCGCATCCATATTTAGCAATGAGATATCCTATTGTTCCTCCTCCGCCAACGTCTGTTTTTCCAAGCTCGGATGACTGCCAGCAAATATTGTTTTCATTAAAAACCCTTGTTATGAATGAAATATACTCTGCATTTGCATCACTTCCTCCATATTTTCCTCCAGAGCCGGTATATTTTTCGACCGCGACTCCTCCGCCAATCAAAGGAGAATTTCTCGGATCAAAAACTCCTGAAAAAGAGGGATCAAGACCGGCAACTACATCTGCAGACAAAACAATTGATTTAGAAATTACCTCGTTCGGAGATTTTTTGCTTCCGCTTTTTTTGATTAAAGTTTCAACAACCCTTTCAATAAGAAGAGACGATGCTCCCGTATTTCCTGTGCTTCCTATCTCTTCTTTGTCATAAAAGAAAGCGAGCCTAGTTTTTTTCTTGTTCTCTGAATTAAAAAATGCCTTGAGTGTTGTAAATGAACATGCTCTGTCGTCCTGGCCGTAAGAAGAAATTAGTGCTCTGTCCAAGCCAATGTCTCTTGCCTTTGTTGCCGGAACGAGCTCAATTTCAGCTGAAATAAAATCTCCCTCCGTTATTCCGTATTTTTCGTAGAGTATTGACAGGGCAGTCAATTTTATTTTTTCTTTTATGCTGCTGTCTTTTGATATTGGCATATTGCCTATGACAAGATTAAGTGATTCAGCATCAAACATTTCTCTGACTGATTTTTCCTCCATTTTTCTCGCAAGATGAGGCAGCAAATCAGAAATTATGAAAATTGGGTCATCATCAGATTCCCCAATCTTAATTTCTCTTTTTTTGCCGGTTTTGTCAATGACAACTCCATGAATCGCCAAAGGGATATCAAACCAGTGATATTTTCTTATTCCGCCGTAATAGTGCGTTTTCAATAATGCAAGATTGCTGTCCTCGTAAAATGGTTTGGGCTTCAAATCAAGCCGGGGAGAATCAATATGCGCTCCAGTCATATTAAATTCCAGTTCTTCTCCCATTATTCCAAGAACTACGCTTTTGTTTCTGTTGTTGTAAAAAAATGAATCTCCTGGATTTAGTTTTTCGAAAGAATCAAGTTCCTTGAAACCTTTTGCTTTTGCCATTTTTATTATTGTTTCGGTTGCTTCTCTTTCTGTTTTTGATTCGTTCAGGAATTCTTTGTATTTGTCGCAGAAAGAAAATATTGATTTTTTTTGCTTGTCATTGAATGAAAGCCATGCCGACTTCTGCTGAATCAAGAGCTTTTCCTGAAGTTTTAGGAACTTTGATTTGGACATATTTGACAGAAAAGAGGTCGTTATTTATAAATGTTTGTAAAAAATACATGAAAAATGTCAATTTTTAGCAAAAATTAGACGATTTTTGGCTTATTTATCTTAATTTTCTTGTTTATTTATAAATAAAGTATCGAAAAATGACAGAAATATTGAAAAATCAACCAAAAAATATCGTTTTTGATGTTTTTGGGCTAAAAAATGGTAAAAATAAATAAAAAATAGCGATTTTATTGTAATCTGGTTTCAATAGGTGTGGCGCAGCGTTTCTTTTGTGTTTCTTGGCGATTAGCTTCCAAAATATTTATATACCGACCCACCATTGTCTAAGTCATGGTAAAGTATGCTTGCGACAACTGCGGTTATTCCTTTGTGCCAAAAGGCGAAAGAATTCCAAACATGTGTCCTTACTGCAACAAGGGCAAGGTAACTAAGCAAAAAACAGCGCAAGAACTTCTTGATGAATCTGAGTACAGAGAGTGATTTTTCTTTCGAAATAAATTCTTGAATGAAGAACTTTTTAGTTTTAGTTTAAGTTGAATACCGCGCCCTGCAAGTTGCTTATCGTTTGCAGATAATTTTGGGCAGTTTTCGCAGTTTTAGCTTTTCTTATTTCTTCCTTAATTCTGCCGAACGCGATTGCAAGTCTCTCAAACAGCTCCTCTTCGTCCTCTGTAAATCTTATTGCGACAACGTTTCCAAGAACTTCGCTGCTGTTCTGCTGGTTTTTTTGCTTGACAGCAGTTCTAACATCTTCTATTACCTTGTTCGTAAATTCTTCAACATTTCCGTAATCGGCGCTTCTTTCAAGAGCCAAGTCTTTGGAGCCATCGCTGAAAACAATGTGAAGAACCGCACCATCCCTCGAATATTTTGCAATTTGGACATATTTGAAGGTTATCGGAACGACAATCATAACGAAATTAACTCAAAAGAAGTTTATAAATATTATCTGTACTCTTGATTTATTTGTTTCTGAATCTTTTCAGCGGGACTTTGTTCTTTTTGTGTTTCGCTGCTGCATGATTTTCCAGCAGCACAACCCATTCCGAGTACTATTGCTCCAAGCAAAAATCCTCTGGCTATGCATCCGACAGGACTAACATCATTTCTGTTTACGAGCCTGGTAATGTCTCTTGCACTTTCATATTGTCTTTTTTGCGCCGGATTGTATATCATGCAAGTCAAAGTTTGCCTCCCATATATAAGACTTTCTTTACTGGAAATCACTTTTTCCTGAAGTAACCGGAATAAGTAAGAACTCCAAAAACAATAATGACTGTCCAAAAAAGAGTCAATGAAATCATCTTGAAAGCAAAGAGAACCATGTTGAGAATAAGAAGCAGAATGACAAACACAGAAAGAGACTTCTTAAAGTTCATCTTGTTTTCTTGTATGCAATCCATACAAGAATTATCAGAACAAGCCCCAATATGATGAACCTTGCCCAGTTCTGGAACCTTGCCCAGTATGATGTTGTTGCAATAAACAAAGTGAGAAGTCCTCCAAGGAGGAACCCTGCGCTAATTGTTCCGTTCGCGATTAAAATTCCCAAAACCAATGCAATAAATCCCGCAATGACCATGATTATGAATGCCTTGTCCTGGAATTTCATAAGCGCTTCTTCGTATACTTTTCTGCAAGTGAAATCAGGATCGCAATAACCCGAAACACCTGCAACTGATACCGGCGCTCCGTATCTAAAATCTCCTTCATACTTTTCAACAGGATAAACTGTCCATTGACCGCCGTGGCTCACGCATTCATCTTGTGTCCAATTTATTACTGCTTGTTCATTTTTGCAGTATGCTTCGTGTCTTGGCTCTTCATAGAATGTTGTTATGCCGTAAGAAATAAACATTGTAAAAATTATGGCAATTCCAACCGCGAGAAGCCACTTTTTCACTTTGTTTGTTTTCTGGACCACAAGGCGTATTAACTATCCTTTCTTTTTAAAATTAACTAATTTTCTGCCTATTTTTTTATTTTTCTCGATTTTTATGAAAACATGTGCAAAATTTTGGAATTTTTGCAGATTTTATCACATTTTCAAAGTGAAATGGCTGTTTATCGTATTTTTTCATAAATTTTGCGAGGTAAATTTTATTTTTAATTTTTTATTATGTCACTGATTTTTTGTTGCGTGATTTTTTTCCTAAAAAATATTTTTCTTTGAAAAAAAGAAATATTTTTATACTTCGAATTACTTATCAGCTTTAAACGAAATTTCGTGAGGTGAAAACAAATGGCAAAAAGAAAAGCTAAGAAAAAAGGAAAAAAAGGCAAAAAAAGAAGATAAATTTGCTTTAAACTGCCTTTTTTAAGGCAGTATTTTTATTTTTTAACTGTTTTTGATTGTTCTTGTCGTTTTTGACAACTTTTTTATACTTTTGATGTCTTTTTTGTGTAATGGATGAGATTGAGCTTGTAAAACAGACTGAAATATGCAAGAATTGCAAGAATATTGTGGTTGGAAGAGGAAATTTGAATGCCGACATTCTGTTTGTTGGTGAAGCTCCCGGAAGAAACGAGGATGAGCAAGGCCTTCCTTTCGTTGGTGCAGCAGGAAAAAATTTAGATAAACTGCTTTCTGCCGTTGGATTGACATCAAATGACATCTACATTGCAAATATCTTGAAATGCAGGCCTCCGGAGAACAGAAATCCGACTTCTGAAGAGATTAAAGCGCACACTCCTTGGTTAATGAAGCAAATTAGAGAGATTAAACCAAAAGTTATCTGTTCTTTGGGAAATTATGCAACAAAATTCTTTTTATCTGGATGTGAAGTTGATTTAATGGACAAACAGCCAGGAATAACTCAAGTTCATGGAAAAGTTAGAATTATTGAAGTTTATGGGATGAAAATAAAGTTAATTCCTTTGTTTCA
The DNA here is from genome assembly GCA_016935155.1 of Candidatus Woesearchaeota archaeon. Lineage (GTDB taxonomy): Archaea > Nanobdellota > Nanobdellia > Woesearchaeales > UBA10107 > UBA10107. Next base: position 4,369 of record JAFGRQ010000025.1, on the reverse strand, counting down.
TCCTGCTGCGATAATTTACAACAGAAAACTGATTGTTGAGTGGGAGAAAGACATGGAAATTGTCAAAAAAGAGATTTCTCAGAAAGAATTGATTTAGTCTTTCTTAACCATCTTTGGATAAGTTCCAGGTTCCATAAAAACAGAATCAATCAGAACAGCAAGTCCTTTTTCATTTGCCATTATTTCTTCAGAAGTCATCTTCGCATTTCCTAATCCAACTAATTCTCCGCGCAAGGTCATTACTGCAACCATTTCGTTCATGCCTATGTCGGATTCTAATTTTGCAATTCCAGGAACATTCAATGCAGCTCCGTGGCACAATGAATCAACAGTATATTCTGTAACATAAATTTTTGGTAAATGCCTTACAGCATTTTCAACGGGTTGTATGCATTTTCTTATTTGTTTTTCATTTCCTTCTTCTTTCCACAAAACATAAGCATCATGAAGCTGGCTTAGTGAAACAATTGTTTTTTCGTTGAATGGACCTGCTTTTGTTCTTCTAAGTTCTGCCATGTGAGCCATTGTTCCTAGTGCTCTTCCAATATCAACGCAAAGTTTTCTTATGTAAGTTCCGGCTTGGCATCCAACTCTGAACAAAACATTTCTTCCGTCAATTTCCAAAATATCAAGATAGTAAATGCTTCTCTGCCTTTCTTCCCTTCTTACTGCGCTTTTCAAAGGCGGAGTTTGCATTATGTTTCCCAAAAAGCTTTTGCAAGTGTCAATTATTTTTTGTTCGGAATAATCTGCATGAACGTGCATTATGCATATGTATTCTTTTCCCGCTCCCAATAATCCTTGAACGATTTTTGTCGATTTTCCTAATGCAGTAGGCAAAACCCCCGTTACGTTTGGATCTAATGTTCCAGAATGTCCTGCTTTAGTTAATTTAAGAATGTCTCTTGCGTAAGCTGAAACTTGGTGACTTGTTGGCCCGGATGGTTTGTCTATATTCACAATTCCGTATTCTAAAAGCTTTTCAACTGGTCTTGAATCAGGATTTTCTCCGAATTTATTTGAAGATACAACTTGCTTCTTAACGAGAATAGTTCTATTTAGTTTTTCAAATGGTAATTTGCTCATGGTTTGGGTCGTACTCTTTATGAGCTGCGAATGCGATTATTGTTTAGATTTATCTTGTGCTTTTTGTTTTCCAGATGAAACTTTCATGTCTTTTTCGTCAACAGATTTCAATTCTTTCGAATGATCTTTTGCAGTATGGTCGTGTGTTTTATGTTCAGGAACATTTTCAATTGCTTCCTTGTTGTGTTCAGCTTTCTTGTCTTCTCCAGTTATTTTTTCTTTAAGCTGTTCTAATTTTGATTTCTCAACTTTCTTTTCAACCTTTTTCTCAACGTATTTGTGTCCAAACAATTCCGCCTTGACAATTCCCTTGTCATCTTTAATGGCCGTTATTTTAATTTGGCCAGGCGGGTTTTTTATTCCTCTCTTCCACAGCAATAAATTTATTTGTTGTCCTAATTTGATTTCTTTTGATTTCATATGTTTTGATAAGAATTCTCTGACTGCATTAACACATCTTTTGGCCCTCTTGTAAGGAGGAACTCTTGTGAATATTCTTCTTAATGGAATTATATATGTTCTTTCGAGCATTTTTACAACCTTGTTCTAGTTCTTCTCCAGCTTCTTTTCACGAATGTTTTTCTTGCTGGATGAACTTTTCTGTTTTTTCCGAATGATTTGGGAATTATCCAAAATGGAGCCCATTTAGTTCTTCTTCCTTTTTTGGAAAGCTTTATTTTTCTTCCTGAGCTCATGTATCTTGCCATTTTATTGAGTTACCTTTGAAACTTTATTTGCGACTGCATCCAAGAATTTTTGTCCAATAGGTGTTACAATTCTTCCCTTGTGAACTCCTTTCTGAACTTGTTTGATGAATCCTGCCTTTTCTAATTGCTGCAAACATTTTCTTGCAATGCTTCCAGAACCTTTAACATATCTTGCTGGCTTGTAACCCATTTCTTTTTTACCGCCGTATTTGCTTCTTAATGAACTGACACCAATTGGTCCTTGAGTATAAACTGTTCTTAGAATTGCTGCTAATCTTACTTGCCACCAATTTGGATTTACTGGAGGCCTTTCTTTGTGCTGGCCTGTTTTAACGAATAAACCCCACTCTGGAGCCTTGAATTCTGCTTTAGTTTCGAGTTCTTTTGCAGCAGCATTGATTAGCTTAGCCGCATCAACATCATATACAGTTACCATGGTAACTTTTGCTTAACTGCTTGTTTATAAAGGTTTTGGGTTGTTAGAATGGGTTTAAAGCCCTACTCTCTTTCATTAATCTCTTTAAACGCCAAGTCAATCTGCCAGTCTTCCCAGCCGTGCATTTTGAGTTTTTCAACAATTCTTTCTTCATCTAAAGTAGATGTTTCAATGTATTTTGTCAGTTTTTCAAAATGTGTTTCTTCCTTTTTGTTGTTCATGAAAGGAATTGAGGTTAGTGAAGCGGTTAGAACAATCAAAAGAAGCAGAGAAATAGCATTTGCAGGAGTTGAAATTTCCGTGATTGAGGCGCCGCTTATTTCGTTGTCATAGAATGACTCGTCCATCTGCTTTGGCTTCTCTGTAATTATTGGAACTTGATAATTTATTTCTTTAGGTTGATTTTCATTTATGTCTTCTTTTATTTCCTTGACATAAAATTCATTTTCAAGTCTGCTTCCAACTATGCTGAAATATTCAACATCATCGGAGAAAGCGACATAGTGAACGTATTCTTCGTTTTCTTTCTCTATTTTTGTCTCCAAGTCTTTCCACTCCGCAAGAATTCCGTTTTCATTCCAGGAGTAGCTGTATCTTTTTAATTCAACTCCTGCGTATTTATTTGCTTCAATCCATTCTCTTGGAACTTTGAAATAAATCTCAATTTGCTTTATTTTTCCGTCTAAATTTTGAGATGAAGTAAAGAAACACTGCAATAAATTAGTTTGATAAGGCGCATTTTCTGGGCAGTCAGGCATAGCTTGAACAGTTATTCTTGAACGCTGTGCAAGTTCATTTGTTGTTAGTCCTATTTTTGTTATTCTTATTTCATCATTTTCAACTAATTTGATTTGAATTTCATCAGGATTCAGCTTATCAAAAAATAAAACCTCTTTTGGAAATGCCGCAGACGGAGGCGCCGCAGCAAATACAAAAGGAATTAACAGGATTGCAAGCAAGAAAAATTGTTTCATTTTTTATCCCTCTTGAAAATTTTTCTTAGTTCATCTTTTGCTTTTTTCAGCACTTTTTTTCTTGAAGCGGGAAGATTCCTTCCTGCTCTGTTCATGTAAAAATTAAGCATAGACATCGCGCTCTGAAATGATTTTGCCTTCTTTCTTTTGCTTTTTTCAGCAGAACGCTTCAAAGACAGAGCAATAGACTTTGCTGATTTTTTTGTAAAAACTCCTTCTTCCAAATCCATTGCATTGCTTTCTTTTGTAACTCTTCCCGACCAATATTTCTTTTTCATTTTTTGAACTGCTCCTGAGTCTGCTTCTTTATTGACTCAATTTTTTTAAGGTCCAATTCTATTTTCTTGAAAACGATGCCGTCTTCTATTTGTACAGCAACAAACATGTCTCCTGGAGCGAATTTGAGTTTCTCTCTAATGTCTTGAGGCACAACTAGCTGTCCTTTGGGCGACATCTTGACTAATTCTTCCATAGTTTAACTGTTTAACAGTTTAACTATAAAAAGCTGTCGGTTTTAAGCCGTCCAAATCCTTTTATACCACCTCTTAACTCAAATTCATTATCATTAGCGAAACGCAATCGAGGCATAGCCGAGATGCGTGCAGTGCGACTAGGTCGCGATTGCATTGAATGATAACATATAAGCAAAAGCCGGATACAGATGAATCTATTTTCTCTATTTTGAACCCTATCGTTTCAAACTGGTTCAAAGGCAAATTCAAGTCATTCTCAGAACCTCAAAAACTTTCAGTTATTGATATTAATTCTAGAAAAAATATTTTGGTTTCAGCAAGCACCGGCTCAGGAAAGACATTATCGGCATTTCTATCAATTCTAAATCATTTAATAGACTGCAAGGAAAAAAACATTCTCGAAAACAAAGTTTATGCAATCTATATTTCTCCATTAAAAGCATTGTCACGAGATGTCTCTATCAATCTTTTAGAGCCTTTGGCTGAAATGGAAGCACAAGCTGAAAAGAAATTCGGAATCAGAGTGGGAGTAAGAACGGGAGACACAACGCAGACAGAAAAATCAAATATGTTGAAAAATCCTCCTCATATTTTAATCACAACACCAGAATCATTGGCAATAATGCTTTCTTCAACAAAATTTGTTGAAAATATAAAAAATGTTGAATGGGTTGTTGTTGATGAAATTCATGC
>JAFGRQ010000024.1 GCA_016935155.1 Candidatus Woesearchaeota archaeon | reverse complement strand
ACATTTACGCCGACTTATACCGCAACAAATACTTACACACCAACGCCGACACACACAATTTCAGGCGGATGGTCAACTCCCAATGAAACACCAGCACCTACATATACGATTACTTGGACACCTGGGGCTTAAGATTAAAAAATATGAAACAATGTTCTTTCTGTGGAGACAAAATAGAGGAAGCGCCAAGACCATGCACGTATTGTCGTGGTTATTTCTGTACAAAACATAGACAACCGGAAAAACATAATTGTGCTGGTCACCCTAAAAATCTACATTGGATGCGTGATTACAAGGAAACAAAATCAGAAAATAAACAAGAACATCAAGAAAAAATAATTAAAGAATTCAGATGTAAAAATTGTGATAGACGAATAAAACCAAAATATTATTTTTCATCTGGGCTTTGCCGAAAATGTTATTTCGAAGGAAAGAATGAGCCATCAGAAGAAATTCCAACACCAAAGAAACACACTTGGTTAATTATTTTATCAATAATTGCAATAATTGTTTTTCTCATGTATGCAAATTCGAACACACCAGAAAAACAAACCACCTTCAAATCAAATCTCAGCTGTCCGCCCGGTTATCAAGATTTGAATGTTGGAAAATGTATAAAGATTTTATATTGTATCGATGGTACGCAATTTGGATCTTGTTCAGAAAATAAACCCCTTTACTGCTTTGGAGGAGAATTAGTCGAAAGAGCGGATTTATGTAAATGCCCTCTGGTAAAAAGAAGAAGCGGGATGAGTTGCGAAGATATTGCTGATTTTAGCGACATAATGAGTTTTATTGAGGGAAATAAGAAAAACATTCAAGAGTCAGTTCAAGAAAATCTGTACAAATTGAAAGACACATACGAGGAAGTCAGTACGAGTGTTGAGTCATCTTCCCAAAAAGCGGCAGACTATGGTAAAGAAATTGCCTCTTCTGTATCTGGTGAAATTGATGACGAATGGGTCAATGAATTTATGAACATAGTTAATGAAGAACGGGCAAGAAATGGTTTGTACCAAATGCAAGAATCCACACAATTAAATGAGATTGCGAATGCAAGATTCATAAAAATGCAGGAAAAGCCGTTCATAAGCCACTACGGAGCCGAAGAGTATAATGTTGGAGAAGTCATATTCTTCCCAGACGGAACTACACCAGAGGAACAAATTAGAGACATTCGAAATGATGCACCCCTTCATTGGAATTTATTGATGTACCAGACATTTTCAGCATATGGGTACCACATCGAGGAAGGTCCTGTGCTGGGCATTTATGAGCCTTGTCCAGTAACAGAAATACCTGGTCCATACATAGATGAAAAAGAATTTTTTGCAGAACAGGGATGTAGAACAACAACACATAGTTCAACATGGTTTGTTATTGAAATGTATTAAGAATATCTAGTGTATCGGTCTATCTCTCGAGTAGAAAAAAGTAATTATACCAATAACTAAAACTACGAGACCTATGAACGTAAGAAATCCGTTTTGGGCCATCATTCCTGTCATCATAAATGTAAAGCCCACACCACAGATAAATAATCCCAATATGAAAATCCTATTTTCTTCAACATACCAGACACATATGCTCCGAATGACATAGAATAGCTACTTCAATTCCAATTTATATGCTTTTCTAAATAAGAAACAGAACCCCATAACTTATGCGCTAAAGATTTTGCTAGTTAAAATTTACCAAAATTTATAAAATTCAGAACATTATGACAAAATATGGCAAAAGGTGCAATCGGAGCAATAATTGCTTTTTTACTCGGAGTTTATTTTGCAATTCCGAGCGAAGCAAACATTGGATACATGATTGTTGATGCCCTAGCTAAATCTCCTTCATCTGGATCGTTCCAACAAATTGTGCCTGTGTTTAAAGCAACATTCAATCTACTAGGAGTTGCAATAGTTGTTGGAGATATTGCATACATCATTAATCAAGTCAAAAAAGGAAATTTTTGATTTTGCCTTTAATTCGTTTCTACCTAGTAACCTTTAAAACCCCCCTCATTCAATATCAGTCTTTTAGCATGTCGTTATCAAGAGACGTCGTGTCTGCCGTTACATTCTGTTAAACTCCGTTGCCCAACAAGCACCCCGCGTTCCGCATCGAGATATAAAAGCACAGCAACAACCCTCAAAGCAGTTCTAAATCAGTTAATAAGCCATCAACCCACTAGCTCCGTGTGTTCCATTCCGAGACACGAAAGAGAAGCTAATTACTGGTCTTCCATTGTCTTAATCAGTTTTTCAAGAACTTTTTTAGAAATCTTGGCTTTCATTTTAATCAAGTCGTCAACAAATTCAGCTAAATCAAAAAGCGCCCGTTTATTGCCAAGACCAGTTTGATTTTGAGCTTCATCTATTACAATATCCCAATCAACACCATGCTTATCAATTATGCTTAGCGCATCTTCTTTGTCTTTCATTCTGTCTGTTGCGCACTTCATTATAATTATGTCGTGAGGATCTGCTATTTTCAAAACAATGTTCTTTCCGATTTCGATTGTTTTCGTAGCTCTTTTTTTCATGTTTTCAGAGAAAACAAATCTGATGACGTCCCTAGAAAACAAATCAAATCTTTCTTCTTTTTGGCTTCCTCTTGAAAGCATGATTGGCTGATTTTCTTTTCTTCCATAAACCTGCACGGAGTCATAACCCTTGTAGCCGACTTCTTCGAGCGCTCTCTTGAATTCGAGCCTGTCGTCTTCGCTGAAAAACACAATATCTATGTCTTTTGTTGCATTTTTGAAGCCGTGAAACATCATGGCCGTTCCTCCGATGGCATAAACAGTCATTTTTCTTTTCAATAAACCAGATATGAGCAAAAACATTTCCTCTTGTTTCATTATATCAATCATTTGTAGTCCTCCAAATCAGCTGCATTCAGTGGCAGATAAATTCTCCATTTTTTTTCAATATCAGAAAAATCCTTGGATTTAAAATTGAAAATAAAATATTCGTATTTCTCGCCCGTTATTTTCATTCTTTTGAATCTTTTATCCATTCTTTTCGTTTTCATAGTTTTTCTTGCAACGTCATATAATGCGCAAATCATCCTGGTTGTTTTTTTGTCTTTTGCTAATTTCTTAAGCAGCAACCAGTCTTTTACATATCGGAACAATGAAAGAGAAGCGATGATGGTCCTTATATCGTTTGACTTAACTGCATAAACAAGAACCTCTTCAATTGGAATATCTCTTCCATAAATTTTATGCATGTTATTTTCCTGAAGTTTTATGGGAGAGTATTTGTTGATTATTTCTTCATAGCTTTTTCCTTGAATTTTGTTTTCAGGAAAAATGTAGTATATCCTTTTTTTATCTGAGCCTTGGGTTGTTTTTACATATCCTTTTTTTCTCAGTCTTGAAATATATTTTATTGTGCTTGATCTATTTCTATGTAGTTTATTCATCAAAGAATCCACTGTATTGATACCAATCGCATCCATACATGTCATGTGTGACCAAAGATATATAAATATTACTATTTTTATCCAATATAGCGTCATTTAGCGAGATTATTATATAAAGATATCTTCAAAATCCCGCATAATGTCGTGATTATGCCTTTATGACTTCAAGAGGCACAATAATCATTCAGATTAGTTTTTGTTAGTTTTCTCAGCAATCTTTAAAAACAGAACTCGTTTATAAATAATACAGCATGCTTACTAAAGACGAGCTAGACTGGGTAGATAGACATTGGAAAACATCAAACTATCTAGCAGTGGCTTCTATCTATCTGAAGGACAATTTCTTCCTAGAACGCCCATTAAACTCAAACGACATAAAAGGGGTACTATTAGGACATTGGGGGACTTGTCCGGGAATTAACTTCATTTACACTCATTTGAACTTGTTAGCAAAAAAAACAAAAGCAAATTTGCTTCCAATTGTGGGTCCGGGACATGGTTTTCCGGCAATTTTGGCAAATACATTCATTGACGGAACTTTAAAAAAATACTATCCCGAATACAAAAACGACAGACAGGGAATAAGCAAGCTCATAAAATCTTTCTGCTGGCCCGGAGGTTTCCCAAGCCATGCAAATCCTGCAACTCCCGGCATTATTCATGAGGGGGGAGAAATAGGTTATGCTTTAGCAACAGCATACGGAGCAGCATTTGACAATCCAAATCTAATAGTTCCAGTAATAATTGGAGACGGAGAAGCAGAAACAGGACCAACAGCTGCAGCATGGCATTCAAACAAATTCCTTAATCCAAAAACAGACGGAGCAGTATTACCAATACTTCATCTAAACGGATACAAGATAAGTTCTCCGGCAATTTTAGGAACAATGAATGATGTTGAATTAAATTCTTTGTTCAGAGGTTATGGTTATGATGTCAAATTCGTGCATGAAAGCCATGAAGAAATGCACAACGCATTAGTTTGGGCAATAAAAAAGATAAAGCAAGTAAAAAGCGAAAACTCTCTAAAACCAGAATGGCCACTAATTATTCTAAAAACAAGAAAAGGATGGACTGGTCCAAAAGAACATAACAGCAACATCATTGAAGGTTCTTGGAGAAGCCATCAAGTTCCGTTAAGAGATGTAAAAGAAAACACTGAATCATTAAAACTTTTAGAAAACTGGTTATTGAGTTACGAACCAAAAACTCTTTTCGAAAACGGAAAACTAAACAAGCACATCTTCAAACATCTTCCAAAAAACAGACTAACAGACAATCCAAATGCAAACGGAGGAAAATTAAGAAAAGAGCTTAAACTTCCAAATGCCAAAAATTACGAGGTAAAATTCAAAAACAAAGGCAATTTAAGGATAAGCAGCGCAGTTGTTCTTTCAAATTATCTGAAGGAAATAATAAAAAATAACAAAAATTTCATAATTGTGAGTCCGGATGAACTCTCAAGCAACAGATTAGATTCAGTTCTGGAAATAACCGGAAGAAAATACGTGTGGAGCAAAGGAAGCAAAGACGATAAGTTAGACAGAAACGGGAAAGTTTACGAAATTCTAAGCGAACACACATTGCAGGGATGGCTTCAGGGATACTTGCTCACAGGAAGACACGGAATATTTCCGTGCTATGAAGCATTCCTTCCAATAATTGACAGCATGGTTTCTCAATATCTTAAATTCATCAAAACATCAAAAGAAACAAAATTCAGAAAACCAATTTCGTCATTAAACTACTTACTAACATCTGTTGCCTGGAGGCAGGACCACAATGGATTCAGCCATCAAAATCCCGGATTCATTGATGTTTTGGCCTCTAAATCAAGTGAAGAATCCTTGGTAAGATTATACTTTCCGGCAGATGCAAACATGCTCTTAACCACAGCCGAACATTCTTTAAGAAGCAGAGACAGAATAAATGTTATTGTTTCTGACAAGCAGAAAATAAGGCAGTGGCTCACGTATTCTGAAGCAAAAGAGCAGGCAAAAAAAGGAATTTCCATTTGGAAGTTTGCAAGCGATGAAAATCCTGACGTTGTCCTTGCGTGCTGCGGAGATTATCAAACAGAAGAAACTTTAGCTGCAGTTAAACTCCTGAAAGAAAAAGTTCCTGAAATAAATTTAAGAATAGTCAACATAAGCGAATTAAATGTTTTGGGACAGGAGAACTATCAAAATTCTCTCTCAAAATCAGAATTCGAAAACTTATTTACAAAAGACAAGGACGTTATTTTCACATTCCACGGATATCCTGACACAGTAAAGCAGATAATTTACGACAGAGATGTAAGCAGGAGATTTGACATCTATGGATACATTGAATCAGGAACAACAACAACTCCTTTCGATCTATTAATCAGAAATCATGTTTCAAGATATGATATTGCAATTTACGCTTTGCAGAAAGCAGCAAGGCACAATTCTCGTGTCGCAGCAAAATTCGGACATGCAATAAAAGATTTTGAAAATAGAATCACAGAACACAGAAAATACATTCTAAAAGAAGGAAAAGACCCCGAAGAGATTAGGAATTGGACATGGTAAAAAAACATTACTAATTCATAACAGATATAAAGGGACGTTCCTTGACAGATTTATTGGGAGTTTTTAATCGTTGATTATTTGATTTTGAACTTTCTTAGATGGAGGTATGTTAAAATGGGAGACGAAAAAGACAAACCAGCAGAACAAAAACCTGCAGAAAACAAACCAGAAGAAAAGAAAGAATAGATTTTGAAGGAGGTGCAGCTCCCATTCATAATCACATAACCTTTAAAAAGCCACGAACAATAACAATCCTTTAATGCCAAGCACATTAATCCTCAATCCAGGAAGTTCTAGCGTTAAATTCAGAGTTTATGAAAATGAAGATGTTGTTCTTGATGGTGTTGTTGATGCGATTGGAACAAAATCTGTTGTTAAAACAAGAGAATCGTTGAAAGAGATAATGAATAAAAAAAACGAAAAAATAAAATCATTCAATGACGCAGCAAATACAATTTACAGCTTGATTCACACTCTAAACATAAACAAGGTTGCTTACAGAGTTGTTTCAGGCGGAGACAAGCATCAGATAATAACTAAATCATCATTACAAAATCTAAAAAAAATATCTAAATATGACCCTCAGCACATGCCTCAAACAATAATGTTAATAAATTTCTTCATGAAACACATAAAAGGAAAGCATATTGCTTGCTTTGATTCTGCTTTTCACAACACTCTCCCAACTGTTTCAAAAACATACGCAATTCCAACAGAAATTTCAAAAAAATATAATATATACAGAAAAGGATTTCATGGATTAAGCATTGAAAATATGCTCGAACAAACAACAGCATATTTCGGAAAAAAATTCAACAACATAATTGCAGTTCATTTAGGAAATGGTATAAGCTTAACTGCAATAAAAGACGGAAAAAGCATAGATACAAGCATGGGCTTCACTCCATTAGAAGGAGTTGTTATGGGGCATCGTTCTGGTTCAATTGACCAAGCAATTATTTTTTACCTCTTGGATAAAGGACATTCAAAACAAGAAGTTCTAAATATTTTGGAAAATAAATCAGGAATGAAAGGAATTTGCGGAGATTCAGATATACGTCCAATTATGGAAAGAGTAAAAAAAGGAGATAAAAAAGCAAAATTAGCTCTAGACTTGTTCATCCATTCTTTCAAAAAACAATTGGGTGCTTACATCGCAGAATTAAACGGTGTTGATGTAATTGTTGTCGGAGGAGGAATGATAAATTCAATTCCTTTGAGAAAGCTTCTTTTCCTTGATTTGGAAATGCTCGGCATAGTTCACGACGAAACAAAATTGATACACAACGCTCCTGTCTGCGTAAGTGAAGGAAATATAAAAGTACTTCTTGTAAATTCAGACGAACAGGAAACAATGCTGAAAATATCGAAAGTAATTTAAACCCCTTAAATATTCTTAATCCATGGCAAAAAAACAAAAAACAGTAAAAGTTTATACAACGGCAGTTTGCCCTTGGTGCGTCAAAGTCAAAGAATATCTTAAATCAAAGAATATTGAATACAAAGAATTTAATGTTGGAACTGACATGGCTGCAAGGCAGGAAATGTTTCTCAAAACAGGCCAAGGCGGAGTTCCAGTTGTTGAAATCGAAGACACGATTATAATTGGTTTCGACAAGGAATCAATTGATGAAGCATTAGGGCTTTAATTTTTTTATTTCATCATCATATTCTTTTATCTCTTCAATTATTTCTCTCATTGCCGGAACGATAAGACCATGACCCATATATTCGATATGTTTTCTTTCTACTTCTTTATCTGAATTGAAGCTCCTAAATCTGGGATTTTTCCACATATTATCAAGCCTGAATGCACGTCCAACTGCATAAATAAAATAAGCATCAGTCGGAAGTCCAAAATGCCCCAGAATGAATGCCAGTTGCTCCATTTCTGATTCTGTGAGATCCATTATGCACTTTTCGAGGTTTGGAGTTTCATCAAGCTTTTCTTGAAGGCTTATTATTGACGGGATTCTGCATTCAAAATCATCAAAAATACAGCGACCCATGTGTTTTATTGCTGCTTTCTTTACAACGTCATCTTCCAAAAAATTTCTCCATGATTCATCATAAACAGATTTGTAATCCATTTCCGGAATGTTTCTGACTGCCCTTTTCAAATATGCATCAAGAGACACATCTACTCCATAGGGGTTGGTTAATTTTCCGAGAGAATCATGCCATCCCAAAATATGACCGGGATGAACCAAAAACGGATGCTGAAACGTTTCTTCCATGTTAGCCCCAAACACAAGTTATATTTAAATATTTTATCTCAAGGCATCCAGACCAGGAAGCTTCTTTCCGGCGGCTTCTAGAAACGTTTTTAAACACACAGACACGTTTAAGCAATATGAAGGCATCGAAGGAAAATCCGCAAATTCACAAGCTTACTGTTGGTCTTTTGCTTACGTGGGGATTCAGCATATTTTTCGGAGTTATGGGGATTGTTGCCTTGTTCAAAACATCAATTCTTTCAGGATTGGCACTCATCTTATCATGTGCATTAATACTTCCTCCATTAACTAATCTAATCAGAGAAAAATACAAGATAGAACTTTCAAAAGGAATTAAATTCATAATTTTGATTCTTTTATTTATTGCATATGGTGCTTTTGTTCCGCAGTCACAAATAACTGCTTCTGAAAAACCGAGCAATGCAACTTACAAAATAGGAGACAGAGTTGAGATTGGAGATTTTGCTTATACTGTGCAAAACGTGTGGCGCGTTAATGAAATCAACACGTCATCTGAAATAAGAAGAGCAGACGGCGTGTTTTTGACTTTTGATGTGAGCATTGAAAACATTGCAAATGAAACAAAAACATTGTGGGGCATTGGATTGAAGGTGATTGATGAGAAAGGAAGAACATTTCAGAGCAGCTACAGTAATTTCTTCCTTAACCAAATGCAGCCAGGACTTCCTAAACGAGGCATAGTTGCTTTTGATATTCCTCCCGGAATCAAACCAAGACTTGAAGTTTCAAGCAACAGAATGCTGTCAAACGAGAAAAAATACTTTGTATTGAGCTGATTTATTTTAACGCTTCCAATCCAGGAAGCTTCTTTCCAGCCAAGTAATAGACCAGCGCGCCTCCTGAAAGGCTTAGATAGTCTATCCTTCCCTTGTTAATCTTGAAACTGTCCATGGCAGTTGCTGTATTGCCGCCGGAAACTATCTTGAAAGCGGACGCCATTTCCACAGCTTTCATTAATTCTTTAGTTCCTTTGCCGAATCCTTCTTTTTCGCACATTCCTGCGGTTCCCTTCATGAAAATAGTTTTCGCAGTCAGTATCTTTGAGATGTATTTTGCAGCGGTCCCGGAACCAATATCAAGAATTTTTGAATCCACCGGAAGGCTTGCAAGAGTTATTTCTTTTCTTTTCTTGTTTTCTTCTATTGCAAAATCAAAAGGCGTCATAATATTATTTATGTTCTTTTTTATTTCTTTCAGCGCTTCCTCATACTTCTCTTTCAGTTCATCTTCTTTCCCAAGACTAAATCCCCTTGCAATCAGCGCAAGATTTGCAAGAACACCGGTTGTAATTACATTTTTGTTTTTCAGCAGCAGAATTGCATCGTCCGGTTTCGCCCCTCCTAAAATAAACAGGCAGTCTTTCAATTTTATTTCTCCGGCTTTGCTGAGCTCATATTCCATTAATCGGCCCATGCATGACTTTAATTTCTTAGGAAATTCTGTTATTGAAGACTGAATCCTGTGCGAAACAGAAAAAGCATCATTCACATAATAGTCAAACAAGGGAGCAAGAGTATTTACAAATGTGTTATCCCTGATGTTTTTTGCCGGAGATAACTCTTCATTGAGGAATCTTGTATTTTCAAGCAAGACAGATTCTCCTTCTTTTAAGTTCATTATTGAATCAATTGCTTTCGCTCCAATAATATCATCAACGAATTTTATTTTCACATATTTGTTCAGTAATTTAGCATGCTCTTTCAGAGAAATGAAGTCTTCTTTCCCGGGTCTTCCTTGGTGGGCAAGAACAACGACTTTTGCTTTTTTATCAATCAATTCTTTTATTGTCTTTGAGGATTTCTCGATTCTCATGCCGCCAATCGGTTTTCCCTTTCTAACCTCGCTGTTTATGTCAATTCTGACGAGAACTCTTTTTCCCTTGAAATCAAAGGAATCTAGCGTATTCATAAAAAGAATTGAATTGGTTAAGGGTTTTTCAACTTTGTGGTTTTGTTTTATACAGCTTAAAACCCCCGAATTCTGCAAATAACCTATGTTCTGCAGAATATGAACGACAGATATAGATGATGGATACATTTTTATATTAAAAATGCTTGTCAAAAACAACATGAAAATAATGCAAATGGCTGACATCTATCTTCCAATAAGACAAAATATTTTATATGGAGGAACAGAAAGAATAATATCTTATCTTGATGAAGAATTCGTTAAAAAAGGGCACGAGTCCATAGTTGCGGCAACAGGAGATTCAGAAGTAAAAGGAAAATTAATTTTCTCAATAAATAAAAGCATATGGCATGTTAATAACAAAAGAGTAAGAAAAACCATATTTTCACCGCACAAAAGACAAAAACATATAGAAAAAGCAATGGAGTTCATTAAAAGAGAATCAATTGATATTGTTCATGATCATCAAGTTCTTACCCATTCAGATAGGTATCTTTCTGATGGAAAAACGATTTCAACCCCCATTCTTGTTACTTTGCACGGAGACAATAACATAATTTCAAAAGATAGACACAGAACACTTGATGATGTGATTAAACAAGAAGACAGAAAAGTATTTTTTAACGCCATCAGCAAAAGTCAAAAAAAAGAATTTGAAAATACCGTTGATGTCTCTGATATAATATATCACGGGATTCCTATAGAGAGATATTCTTTTTCACCAAATCTTAATAATTGCGAACCATACTTGCTTAACATTGGCAGAATATCTCGTGAAAAAGGACAGCATTTGGCAATACAAATTTCTAAAAAAACAGGATTGCCTTTAATTCTTGCGGGAGAAATACACACGCCAGAAATAGATTATTGGAAAACGATGATTGAACCCTTTGTTGACGGAGAACAGATAAAATTCATCGGGCCTGTTGACGATTCAGTAAAATCAAAACTTTACGGCGGAGCACTGGCATTTTTGATGCCAATACAATGGGCCGAGCCATTTGGTCTTGTAATGATTGAAGCAATGGCAACAGGAACTCCTGTTGTTGGGTTTGCGAGAGGGTCATTACCCGAGATTGTAAAAAATAATGAAACCGGATACGTGATAACGCCAAGCGGATTTGAGGGAGAAGACGTAGAGAACATGGTTAAAGCAGTCAAAAACATTTCAAAAATTAACCGTTGCACTTGCAGAGCTCACGTTGAAAATAAGTTCACTTCAGAAATAGAAGCTCAAAATTACATAAAGTTGTACAAGAAGATTCTCGACCAAATTCAGAATTAGAAAACATTTAAATAACTGCTAACAAAAACAAATAACATGAAAAAGTGGTTTTTACTGGTGGTTTTTCTTCTTTTAGTTGCATGTACCAAGCAGACTGAAACACAATTAGCAAATCCTGCTTCTGTTTACTGCAATGAACAAAACGGAACTCTTGAAATAAGAAACACTGAAGCTGGACAGGTTGGTTACTGTTTGAAAAACAACAAAGAATGCGAAGAATGGGCTTATTATAGAGGAGAATGCAAATTAGAAAAGGAAGCTGAAAAAACGGCAGAAACAAAAAATACAGCAGTGCAAAGCGCTGCTGAACAAACAAAATTCCTTGTTCATTATCCCTGGAAAAAAGGAGAGTCCTGGACATTAACAACAGATTTTCACGACGAGAACTGCCTTGATTTTGTAAATTTTGACAATGATAACGCAGAAGTTGCTGCTGCGGCAGACGGACAGGTTTTGCTGTCAACACACAGCTATGAAAATTCATTCAACACTTACGGCCCAGTTAAAACAAACAATCCTGAAGACATGGGCAATTTTGTAATAATAAAACACAAAGACAAAACATATTCTATTTACATTCACTTGCAGCATGAAAGCTCACCGCCTGTTAAAATGGGAGACTTAGTAAAATCTGGACAAATAATTGGGCACATGGGAAATACCGGCTGGTCTCATGGAAGACACCTGCATTTCTGTGTTGTTGATGTTTCAATATTCCCCACTCCAAGCTTCATAACAAAACCTATTGACAGCTGGGGATTTGTCGAGAATGAAGGTTCGAATAAATTAATTTTGAATCAGAAATATGTTTCGGAGAACGAATAAAAAAGGAGAAAGCAGTTTATTCTGTTCATACAGAATTAAACCGTCTTTATTCCAAACATCATCAATTCTGTCTTCAAAGAATTCAGGTCCTTGAAATGAATCGTGTGCATCCCTATTTTTTGGGCAGGGGTTAAATTCTCTTTCATATCATCAACATACAGACATTCATCTGCAAGCAGCCCGAGCTCCTTTACTGCTTCTTTGTACATTGCAGTATCCGGCTTTGCAGTTCTCATCTTGTATGAAAGAACAATCGAGTTGAAATATTTTGTAAAAAAATATTTTTCGTCAAGATAATCAAACAGGTCCTTGATTATGTTTGTAAGTATTGCGATTTTGTACCTTTTTCTGAGGCTTTTTATGAAGTTGAATGCCTGCTCATTTATCTTGAAATAGTTAAGAAACTCACTCCTCAGCCTGCTTGGACTTTGGCTGAACTCAGATGCTACATTCTGCCAGAATGCATCCATGCTTATGTCTCCGACTCTCGCTTCCGACCATCCTTGAAGAAATGTTGTTCTGAAGGCCTGGCTGTCAAGCCCCTGCTTACTGGCATAATCAAGGCAGAAAGCCCCCAGCCTTGTCGATGGATCCGTCAGAATCCCTCCAAAGTCGAACACAAGCCCCTTAATCATGGTCATTTATAATGAGGCTCCCTACATAAATATTATGTTATTTTGCCCAAAAAAGGCTCAAATTCACCAATGGTAGCGTTTATAAATATGATATTCATGGGCAAATAAAATGGGGACGAATCCCGGAAAAATAAACGAGGACTACATTTCTAGAGGTTTGCAGAGAAAAAGCGAGTCGTACTTTTTAGGCGCATCCAATTTCACTTACAGGAGATTTCGGAATGACAGCGGAATTTTTCAGAACAAAAGGATTAACCTCATGCAGATAATAAAGAAGCTTCTGGATTCTGAGAACACCATTTCAAAACTCAAAGACCAAAATTCGCACGTTCTGCAGATTACTTCCAAGAAATTAGTCGATAGGCTGTCTGAATACGGACTGTCTCTTCCGAAAGAAGAAAGAAGATTTCCTGCCTCAATTGACAACATTTTTTTGCCTGACTTTGTCAGAGGATTCATTGAAGCATCTGCCGGATTTTCTGTTTACAGTCCGGGATTTGGAATCTCTTTCAATAAGCAGTTCCTTCAGGAAATGCACAATTATCTGGCTGATAAGCTGAAGCTCGATGAGAAGGATGTCGAAGAAGACAGAATCGAATACAAATTTTATGACGCTCAAAAAATAAAAAATCTCATTTACAGAAATTTCAGCAAGTTAAAAAAACAGGGAATCTGCCTTCCGGAAATTAAAGAGAAATTTGATGCGATGGTTCTTCCTCCGGCAAAGGAAAAGAAAATTTCAATTTCTACAAAGAATGCTCAGGAGAATGTTGCAGAAATTCTGCGCTTGATAATTGAAGGGAAACCATACCGCCCTTTCATAGATGAACACTTTTCTTTTCCATTCGGCGCATATAGAAACATTAAAGCATATACCGGACTTTCTTTAAAACAAATAAAAAGAGCAGCAGGCTGGAAAACTCCGTACAGAAGGGAAACAGAAGAAAAGATGAACACATACAGAAACATTTTGGCTGAAAACGAAAAAGAAAGCCTAAGAAATTTTCTGGCAAAACACGGCTATGCAAAGAACAGAAACTTGCTTTCTCGGCATGTAAGAGCCGTTTTCGGCTGCGGAATAAACAAGCTGAAGAGAAAAATAAGAAAAGGAAAATCAATCTAGGCTTCTTGCGGCATCTTCGTACCATTTTTTTATCATTTGGTCGAGCTGCATTCTTCTTGCTTTTTGAATAGAAATTTTTTCTCCTTCAATCATCACGCTGTCGCTCCAATCCAGAATTCCGTTTGGAAGCCAATTTTCTTTTTCGCGCATTCTTGTAAATGTATCTCTTACCTCTACTTTTTTCCCGATATCTGCAAAAAAAACAAGCCATTCCTCGCTGTCAAACCCCTCTTCAACTCTTGCATAAACGGGAACGCCGTCAGATTTGAAAGCATATATGTGATTAGCGTTTCTTTGAACGAAGTAATCTGAAAGTCTTTGCTGAGAGCTTGAAAGGGGACGGCCGTAGTTTGGTATAATAGTATTATCTGAATTGCATGGAACCATGCACAGCAGCATCGCATACGGCAAAAAGGATTTTTTCATAAAAATTTAGCTGGAGAACTAGTATTTAAGTTTTATTCTAAAAGCTTCCCGCCGTCGCAGACAATTGTTTGCCCCGTTATAAAAGAAGAAGCGTCCGTTGCCAAGAAAGCTGCAAGTTCTGCAATATCTTTTGGAAGACCGTTTCTTTTCAGCGGAACAGACTGAGCAAATCCTGCTTGCTGTTCCTGATTCATGAAATCATTAACGCCAGGAGTTATAATTAAACCAGGAGCAATTGCATTAACATTTATGTTGTGAGGTCCTAATTCTAGAGCCAACGCTCTTGTAAATCCAGTTACTCCTGCTTTTGCTGTGCAATAATGAACTAAACCTTGGAACCCAACAAATGCAGCTATTGAAGCTAAATTAATTATTTTTCCTGATTTTTGCTGTATCATGAATTCAGAAACTATTTTTGAACAATTGAATGTCCCGTTCAAATTAACTTGCATTACTTTTTTCCAATCTTCTTCTGTCATTTCTGTAAATAATTTGCTCGGGAAAATTCCTGCATTATTAACCAGAATGTCAATTCTCTTGAATTTTTTCATCGTTTCAGCAACCATTGCTTTGACTTGATTCATGTCAGAAACATCGCATTGAATGAAATGGTGTTTTGTTTTTGCATTATCGATTGCCGCAACAACAACCTTTGCACCCAAAGAAGCTAATTTATCTGCAATTCCCAAACCGATTCCCATCGTTCCGCCGGTAACGATTGCCACCTTGCCTTTCAGCGGACTGCTTGACAATAATCCCATAAAAAGAGATTAATTGATTAGGGGTTTAAAAATTTAACTTGTTTTTAATCAAAATTCTTCGCATCAGGAACAATAACGAGTTTTTTACTTCTTAGCAATGCTTTCATTTCTTCCTCATTCAACCTTAGAATCCCTTTGTGATTGGATATGTTTCTGTAAAGAGTAGGCACTGCATAGGCTATGTTATTTCTGGTTGCTCTTTCGTAAGTGCTCGGTACTTCGCCGTTGTTTCTTCGCAAAGTTTCTCTGTTAGATTTGTAAATCCCGCTCATATACTTGTTTTTTACTTCTTCAGAAGTGCATAACGTACATCCGATATCTTCCGGTTCACTGCTCATGTGAGTCCATCCTATAAATGCAATTTCTCTTAGATGTCTTTTTTTGGCGTTTTTCTCTATTTGCTCTATTTTTCTTTCAATTCCTTCTCTTTTTCTTTCTCTATCACTTATGCCTACTGTCAATGGTAATACTGAACAAGAACAATCGGGATTATTACAATCGCTTCCGAGATATATGTTGAGTGCGTTTCCTCCCATAACATGCATACGTCGACTAAATATTTAAAACTAACCAATGCAAAACTATAAGAATAGAGCATAAATCAAAAAAAACCATGGGAAGCTTCAAAAGAAGGGAAAACAACTTCAGAGACAGAGATTCTGATAGAAAGGGCCCCAGGGACTACAGCAGCTCAAGAGGAGGCTTTAGAGACAGAGATTCAAGCCGTGCAAGAGGCATGTTTGACAGGGATTCCGGAAGAAGAAACAGATTTGACAGAGATTCTGAATTTAAACCTCATAGGCCAAGAGACGGCCCAAGAAGACAGCCACTAGAAATGTTCACAGTTATCTGCGACAAATGCGGAAAAGAGTGCGAAGTTCCATTCAAGCCAACAAGCAGCAAACCGGTTTACTGCAGGGAATGCTTCGGCAAAGATAATGGTGGATTTGCTCCAAGAGGAAGAAGTTCTGGCGGAATGAATTCTGAACAAATTGAATTAATCAACAGAAAATT
>JAFGRQ010000005.1 GCA_016935155.1 Candidatus Woesearchaeota archaeon | reverse complement strand
CATTGCTGTTGCAGTAATTTCTGCAGTCAGAAAATACAAATCAGAAAAAGCGATGTCTTTGAAAACAGGAATAGAAGAATTAACGATAGAGCTTCCTAAAGTTGATGAAAAAGTGAAGAAAACATTTGATGAAATGATACAAGACATCAAGGCAACAACAAGAGCTCAAAACATTGTGTTTGGAAAAGGAGATATTGAAGTTTCTAAAGACTTGAAAATAAGCGTTAAAGGCGCTCAAATGCCCGAAAACAAGCAATAAACGGCTTGAGGAAGACTTAAATATTAGTTCTTGATTGGTGACGACATGTTGAAAATACCTTTTGCAATAATATACAGAGGAGATGCTATGCCGCATCGTTATTACGTCGGTTCATTTTTTAGAATTCCAAACCGCCACGATTATGAACTATATGAACTTGTTCGTGAGCTCGAAGATAAGAAATACGCATTTCAGGGAAGAGATTCTCTTGAACTTAACAGAAAAGGACACAAAAAATTCAAGGAAAAAATAAAAAAGAAAGGATTTGTTTTGTGCCCCGTTGGACCTAAAAGCTCAACATATGAAGTAAGAAAACGCAGATTATTGATTCCTGACTTCGAAGATATGCCTGGTTTGGAATTGATTGTTGATGCAAACTCTCCGCTTGGGAAAAATATTAGCTGCGCTGTTGGACTCACCATTCCTGAACACGATACCCGAAGAGAGATTCCTCTTAGTCTGAATGAAAGAGCAAGAACGATTCTTTTAAGAGAAATGTTTGAAAAGCACTACAAACCAGAACAAATCAAGGACAACAGATACGACATAATAACAAAAGAAGATGTAGAAAAAGATGAAAAAGCAATTTTAATGTTCCTTATGTCCAAAATAATTCCGATAGAGAATAAAAAATCTAAATCTTCTTAACCTTAGTTCCTTCTTTAGAATCAAGCAACCCGTATCCTTTTGCTTTTATTTCGTTTCTTAATTTGTCAGCCAAAGCAAAATCCTTTTTCTTCTTTGCTTCGTTTCTTTTATCAACTAATTCTTTTACTTCTTTAGGAACATCCACTTTCTCTTCTTTGACATCTTTTAATCCCAATCCAAACACTTTGTCAAAATCATAGCACAATTCTAGTTTTTGTTTGTTTCCAAGCAAATCATCATTCAGAACATCCCATAAAATTCCGATTGCCTTTGGCATGTTCAAATCTTCGTCTATTGCTCTCATAAACTGTTGTTTGAATTCTGTTGGAGTTTTCCTTGAAAACTCGTCTTTTTTCATATCGATTATTTTTGCTTTCAGTCTGTCGTATGCTGTTCTTGCTGCATCGAGTGATTCAAGTGAAAAGTCAAGAGGTTTTCTGTAATGAGTAAGCAAGCACAAATATCTGTAAGCTAACGGCTCATATCCGAGCTTTTCCAATTCAGAAATAGTATACAATCCGCCTTTGCTTTTGCTTATTTTATCTCCTTTGAAAGTTAAAAAAGCTCCATGCAACCAATATTTAACCCATGGTTTTTTTCCGAATGCACATTCACTTTGTGCAATTTCGTTTGTGTGATGAACAGGAATATGGTCTTCTCCTCCTGTGTGAATATCAAACTGTTCTCCCAAGTATTTAGATGACATTGCAGAACATTCAATATGCCATCCAGGAAATCCTGTTCCCCACGGACTTTTCCATTCCTGCTGTCTTTTTTCATCTTTATTTGAAAATTTCCATAATGCAAAGTCTGTTTTGTTTTTCTTTTCTCCAGCATCTATTCTTTTTCCCGATTCTAAGCCTTCAATATTCAACAAAGCCAGTTTTCCGTAATCTTCAAATTTGGAAGTGTCAAAATAAATTCCGTCCTCTGTTTTGTAAGTAAATCCTTTCTTTTCTAATTTTTGAATTAATTCAATCTGTTCTTTTATGTGTTCTGTTGCTTTGCACCAGACCGTTGGTTCAGTAATATTTAATTTCTTGAAATCTTCCCTAAAAACAGACAAATAAAAATTTGCAATGTCTTCTGCTTTCTTTCCCTCTTTTGCAGCTGCCTTTTCCATTTTGTCTTCGCCTTCGTCTGCATCAGAAGTCAAATGACCAACATCCGTTACATTCATTACATGCTTTACTTTGAATCCATCATAAGTCAAAACCCTCTTCAGAATATCATTGAAGATGTATGTTCTTAGATTTCCGATGTGCTGATACCAATAAACAGTTGGACCGCAAGAATATAAACCAACTTCTCCTTTCTTTATTGGTCTAAATTCTCCAAGAGTTCTCCCTTGCGTATTGAATAGTTTTAATGTCATTTTACCTTCTTAACAGATACCTTGCTTCCGTTTATATTTATTACGAAATAGTCCTTGTTCTGGACAAGACCCGTATTTAAACACACAGTTCTTCCAATTCTTATTACGCCGGGATTTTCGTGCATGTGACCGCAAATATATAGAATCGGCTTGTATTTTGAAAGTATTTTCCTTATTATTTTTGAACCGACATGTTTTCCATTCAAAGGGCTCATCTTGTTTTTAACTAAATCAAATCTTGTATTGAATGGAACATCATGATAAAGTAAAATTGTTTCCTTGTTTTTGCTTTTTTTGAATAACTTTGAAAGTCTTGAATAGTGCTCTGTGTTTTTGATATTCTTGCCTGCAATCTTGTTTGCTCCTCTATAACCGCTTACTGCAACCAAGTTTGCATCTCCTAAATCTACGTATGCGTTTATTAGCAACCTTACGTTTTTGTATTTCTTGACTTGCTGCTCAATGCCCAAAGCTTTTATTTTTGCTTCTTTGATATCTTCTTTAGTGTAATCGTTGTTGCCATAAATCAAATAAACCTTTTTTCCAAGCGAATTTAGATATTTTAGGACATAATTAATTGATTTTGCTGCTTCTGTTTCGATTGTTTTTTGCTTTTTGGTTCCAATAACATCTGCTAATGACATTCCTTCATCAGATAACTTTTTCCAGTTTCCAAAAATAGCTTTTCTTACCTTGTCAGAATAAGCCAAATCTCCTGTGCAGACTAAAAAATCAGGATTATATTTCTTAATTAGTTTTGGTGCGAGAAAAGGAAGTCTTCCGTGAGAATCTCCTATTGTGAGTATTTTCATTTTATTTCTTCTTCACCACGAACAAAATATGGTCTTTTTCAAAAGGATCGAGCTTTCTTTGGTCAACAATGACCATTTTCTTCATCAATTCAATTTGCACCATTCTGAAAATATCGTCCGGTCTTTTTGTGACGTCCATTGACCTCGATTTTACTGCCAGCAATCCGAATCCTCCTGATTTCAAAAATTCATCGCAGTTCTTTAGGAATATTTCAACTTGGTTTTTCTGTGCAACATCCTGGAATACAACATCAACGTCCTCAACAAATTCTTTGTATCTCTCTGGATGGTTTGCATCTTCCATTATTGGCAGCATATTTTTTCTTTTTTCTACTAAAAACATGAAATCTCTCATTACTCTTGGCGCGAAGTCCAAACCATAAACAAATCCTTCTTCTCCAACCAAATCTGAAACATGAGATACGGTTGTTCCTGAGGCACATCCCAAATACAAAACTTTTGAGCCCGGTTTAATTCCAATCTGAGACAATCCCTTGACAATTCCCGCTCCCAGTTTTGATTTGAAAGGATCCCATTCTCTGTAAATATTACCGCCTTCTTCAACAAGCTGCTCACCATAAACAGATTCATTTACAAGAGCTTTTGTTGCAATTATTGGCGGTCTGCCGTCTTCAAAGAAAACTCCTTTTAGCTGTTTGTGCGGTTCTATCATCTTAACTCCTTCGCTTTTTGCTCAACCTGAGCACTAAGTTCTTTTCCGATATATTTTCCTTTAAAATAATCAACTTTTGCTGCAATGCTTATTTTATCGGCTAATGTTCTCGCCATTTTTCCTTTATTTCTTGGAGATACCTTGCTTAGAAGCGTGTGCTCATGCAGTATTCCGTATTTTGGAGGAAGATTTCTTTTGTTTCTCAAATGCCTGAACAATGCTTTTTCTGCACCTAATAGCTGAACTGTCGAAGCAGGAAAACTTGAAAGACGTTCCAATGAACCAGCCAGTGAAATCAATTTTGCCCCAATCTGAGTTCCAGTTATTGCTGTTACGTTTGGGCACGTTTTTTTCATCGAAACTTCAAGATATTTTTCCTGCGAGTGCTTTAACGCAAAAATAGACTTCACTTCTTCTGCTAGATTCATAATTGCATCCGTATCTTCCTTCTTTAATTCGGCGCCCATTGAGTCTTTTATTTTGAGTTCGTTAAGAAGCTCTTTTTTTGATTTTGATGAGATAGATTTTGCGAACATTTCGTGGTCAGAGATTGCCCTTGAGGTTTCTGGATTGTAAAGTTCATACCATTCCCTTAGTCTCTTTGAAAGAAGGTTTGCTGCCTTTTCGAGTTCATCAATCCCCGAAACGGTCTGTACAATAAGTGTGTCTTCTCTGACAGATTCCCTGAGTTTGGCTCTGACGACCCGTATTGCCTTTTCTCTAAGCTTCTGCAAATCCATTATTTAAGAAATAAGGCAGAAACTTATAAAGGTATTGCTGAGACTGCACCGCCTAACTTATCACAGTTCCTTTAAACTTCTTTCCGAGAATTACATTCTCCAAATTGGCCAGTCCCTTTACAATTACTGTCTTCATCCTTGCTTTCTTTATGATTTCTGCTCCTGCCTGGTCTAAAACAAAATGCTGTCCTGCCTTGAATCCGATTTTTGATGCGATTTCCCAGAAATCTTCAAATGAAATCCGCGGAATGAATTCTGCATTGTCGTATATTTTCGGATTTTTGTCAAATAACCCATCAACATCCGTTAAATTGATGAACATTTCTGCTTTCAAGTACTCTGCAATTTGCGCTGCATCTCCATCACTTGTCATATTCGGCTGGAATCCCAATGCTCCGACTACAACGACGTTTTTCAGCTCCAGTTCTTTTTTTACATCATCCAACGAATCCGGCATATCTATATTTCCGTGCACTGCCAGTGAAACAAGGGTTGCGTTCAGCTTCGTTGTCATTATTCCTGCCAAGCAGGCCAATGAATCTGAAGTTCCCAGTTCCTTTGCTGCTTTAATATAATCTCTCGCCGTTTTTCCGCCGCCGCAGACTATAACTAATTTTTTGTTTTTTTTCAGTTTGTCAACTGTTTTTCGTAAATTTTTTAAAAAACTAACATCTATTTTGTCTGGAACAATTGCAGAACCCCCCACAGAGATTACGAATGTTTTCATATTTGATTTAACGAAATTAGGATATATAAATCTATAGCAAGCTGTATTCAAGAAGAGTTTGTACCACCAGGAATATTGCATATATCGAAATCAGCATGATTCCGTCCCTTCTTGATAAAATGTAATCATCCTCAAGAAAAAATAAAACAGCAAACAGGGAAAAAATCATGAATGCTCCTGCAATAAATCCGAACAGAGGAGCTACAGGCGTTATGGGAGAAATCATGGAAATAATTCCCAATGTTGCCAAACAATCCGTAACAACATTTCCAAGAACATCTCCAAATCCAGATTCGGAGTGGTTGTTTTCCGATGCCTGGAAAGCAAACATCAATTCAGGAAGGCAAGTTCCAATTGCCAGTATTATTCCAAGAAAAATCAAAGGGAGTGCCAGCATCATTCCCATTCCTTGAGCTGCGTCATTGATTATTTTTCCGGCCAGCAGCAAGAACGAAAGACTTACCAGCAAAATGAAAATTTCAAAATAAATGTTGAAATTTTTCTTCAAGAACGGTTTTGTATGGTTCTTTTTGTTTACAAACATATAAACAACATAGCATGCAAAGGAAAGAATAAGAAGAAATCCGTCCAGCCTCGATATCGTTCCATCAAACAACAGGAGAACCGGAAGTAGGACTGCAAAAATAAACCACTTCGACTTGTTTATTGTATGGGGATGGAGTTTTATCCCCTTAGTAAGCAGAGCTACAAGCCCCAAAACAAGCGTCAGGTCAGCCACATTGGAGCCGAACACGATTCCCAACCCCAGTGAAGAATTTCCTGACAGCGCTGAATTTATTCCTATAGACATTTCGGGAAAAACTGCAATTGCCCCTACTAAAATAAAACAGATGACAAATTCAGAAACGCCGAAATGCCTGGAAATATTTACTGTTCTCTTCATTGCCTGTTTAGCACTGAGTGTTAGAACAAAAAATCCTGCAATAATTACCAGCAAATAATACACCAAATTCATTTTTGTTTTAATTTATTTTGTTTTTATTCCTTGTACAGTTCCTCTGCAACTGCCCCGAATGCCGGCCTTGTAATCAAAACACCAACAGTTACCCCGACAATCGAAGTAATTGCGAATCCTTTCAACAATCCAGCTCCTGCAAAAAGCAAAGGAATCATTGATACGACTGCGGTCAGGTAAGCCGCAACTATTATGAAGAATGCATTTTTCATTCTTTTAATCCAGTTCGTTTCTGCTCTTTGCTTCAATGTCAGTTCGTCCAAGATTATTATCTGGTCATTGACTCCCGTTCCTATTGCAACTAAAATTCCTGCAATTCCTGCAATGTCAAGATTGGCTCCGAACAAAGATAAAGTTCCTAAAGTCAATGCAACCTCAGATAAAGTGGTAATCAGAACAGGTATAACAATCGAGGGTTTTTTGTATCTGATTAAAATTATTACCGTAACCGCTGCAATTGCGATTAAAAGCATTTTTACCGCATTCTGCACGAATTCTTTTCCAAGAACAGGAGAGATTGTGTCTGTTTTTACAATATCAAGTTTTACAGGAAGACTTCCGGTGATTAGTATTGTCTGAAGATTTTTCATATTTTTCAGGGCCTCAAGCTGTGATTCTGCCCTTGTTCTTCCAATTCCTGGGCCGGATATCGCGATATTTGTAACCGCCTGCCCTTTCAAAGAAGAACCAATTTTGAGTTCGTCAACAACTTTGTCATCCAGATACAGGATGATTGACTCGGAAAGGTATTCTCCTTCAATCTTCAAATTTTTAGTCACTGATGCCATTTTTTCAGCTGCTTCTCTGCTTAGTGTTATTGAAAATTCGAATGTTGATGTCCATTGATCAGCTGCTATTTGCTGGGGAGCCCTATATGGAGAAAGCCCCGAACAGTCTGCCGAGCGGCACACATAAGTTACGTCATTTCCTCCTTTGAAAACTGATTGATTTGAAACTTTTGCCTCGAACTTTCCCTGTTTTCCCACCAATTCAATAACTTCTTGGTCATTTCCTCCCGCGACCTCAATCAAAATATATTTATTTCCTTCCAAATCAGAAGTTGGCCTGACAGTTATGTCAGACAATCCGTAAACATTCAGTCTTTGATTCAAGTTCAGAAGCAAAATATCCATG
Source organism: Candidatus Woesearchaeota archaeon (assembly GCA_016935155.1). Taxonomy (GTDB): domain Archaea; phylum Nanobdellota; class Nanobdellia; order Woesearchaeales; family UBA10107; genus UBA10107. The sequence goes on along the minus strand of JAFGRQ010000005.1, from coordinate 6,661 downwards.
TCTTCATCAGAAATCTTTTCTTGGGGTTCTAAAATAATTCTCGTTCCTCCCTGTAAATCCAATCCGAGCCTTAAATTTGATTTCGGAGCGTCCAAAACCACCATTCCCAAATTTGGCTTTCCGTCTTTTTCTTTTGTGATTAATTTGTAAAGTCCTTTGTTTGTTTTTACCTGAACCGGCTCCCCTATCTCGAAAAGCGCCTCTTTTGAATAGTAATCAGCAATTGTTTTTACAGGTTCGTTGTTTATTGCCTCTATAACTTCTCTTTTCAACGGAACGAGATTTGCCTTCGGATTTTCTATTCCTGCAATCGAAGCTGAGCTGTTGAATTCGACGCTTCTTATTGCGGCCCCCTCGTTGAAAGGATGCGGATTTATTGAAAGAACAGCCAGCACCAAGAATATTGCGAGAACGAGAACTCTTCCTTTCTTGAAAATCCTCTTAAATTCCATTTGCATTCTCCGCTGCTTTTTCTTTCGCTCTTTCCTTTGAATCAACATACATTCTGAGAAGTGCTGCATTAAACAGCCAAGTGAAAACTACATCCGCAAACAATCCCCAGCCGAGGATGAATAAAATTTGTTTTAGCAATTCAGATTCTGAAATCAGAAGACCAACAATTATTGATGAAAATGCTGCGAAAGTCATAGTTATTCCTGTCTTGACTGTTGCTGCCATTCTCTCAGAAACAGTTCCCTCTTTTCTTTTCAAGACTCTTGTTGTAAGAAGAATATCTGTATCGATTGAATAGCCAATCAGCATCAAGAACGCTGCAATTCCTGCCGTTGTAAGTCTTATGTCAAAAACCACGCAAATGGCCATTGCAAAAATCATATCTGCAACTACTGAAAAAACCGCATAGAAACTTGGAAGTGCTGCTCTGAAATAAACATAAACAACAAGCGATATCAAAACAAAAGCAGCAATTAGAGCAAAAATTGCCTGTTTGAAGAAAGCGGCACCCAAGCTTGAGCCGGTTGTGTCCATGGTGTATTTTTCTTTGTCCAGTTTTCCCGTTATTTTTTCAACGGCATCAAGCAATTCCTGAGAAGTCATGTCAGAGACTTCAATCATCGTTCCAACTTCAACGCCCGCTCTGCTTAAGCTCCTTACAGAAACATCTGCATTTGGAAATTCTGTTTTCAGCATATTTTCTATTTCTTTTACATCAAAAGCTTCAGCAACAGAAAGTGTCGTTCCTCCCTTGAGGGAAACCCCCATTGTAACGAATTCTCCTGTTTGAATATAATGATTTCCGAGCACGTACAGACTGAAAAGAAGCATTATTGCAGGAATAATCAACAGTAACTTGTACTTTTTGTCATACAAATCTGTTATTTTGCCCAAAATCCCCTTCGACATAAAAGAAACTGGTTTGAAGCTTTTTATAATGATTTGGGTTAATTATTTGCAATATTGAAAATTAACAGCATTTACATGTTTTCTTCGATGACCTTAGCAAGCTGAGGATTATGAAGAGCAAGCTGAGCTAATTCTTCTTTTCTCTGCTCTTCTGGGAGTGATTTCAGCTGCTCAATCAAATCTCCAACCGTTATTTGCGGCATGACCGGCTGTTCTTCTTGTTTTTTCTTCGGAGCAGTTTTCTTTTCTATTTTGATTTCCCTGATTGGCTCCTGCTTAGCTCCTGTAACAAACCAAACGATAATCAAAAAAACAGCAGCAACCAAAACGAAATAGAGCGCCTCGGCTGGCAGGTTTGAAAAAGAGAGATGAAAAAATTCTGTTGCAATAATAAAAAAAACTGCAATCAACCCAAACAAAAGTGCGTTCTTCATTTTTTCAAATCTATATCCGATAATTCCCAAAATCATTGCCAGGCAAACAAATCCAACAATAATGAACGCCATTTTTGCAAGATATGTTGTGTAATTCACATTCTGTACAAACGGAAGAATTGTCAGTGAAAAGACGAGCGAGAAAACCATGTTTATTTTTCCTGATTTTTTTCCAAAAATCTTTGTCTTTTCTAGAATTCCATAAAAAATTGCAAACGTGACCATGAAGGGCAGAGCATAGTCAAAGAATCCTGTTTTTTCTATGTCAATAATTACCTGGCTTAGCCATGTTGTTGCCATGAAGAGAAAAAACGAAGAGGTGTATAAAAAGATATTGTTTGTGCCGTCATTCTGCGAAGCATCAACAATTGCTTCTGAAAAAGAGCGAAAGGGGTTGTTCCTTACGGGACATTCGCGAATTGTGAATGTTGCAACATTGAATGCTGAGCCGACGGCACAAATTTAGAACAATGCCTGGAATAATCCTGCAAATACTTTGGAACCATCAAATCCCGGGATTGGAAGCATGTTGAATATGAACAGAATCATGTTAATTTTACTTGTTAGAAACAAGAACGGAATGTATTTTCTTGAAATTTTACCTGATTTGAGCAAATAAGCTGAACCCAGCCACAAAACCAAATTAACAAATGGTCCTGCGAATGCAATTGCTGAAAACTGCAAGGGAGTTCCTCCTGTCGAAATTGAGACATATGCTGGAATGAAAAATAGAAAAGGAGAGCCGATTAGTTTCAAAAATATTCCAAGCATCAACCCAAAATATGATGCGTTGAATACCGCTTCCATCCCAAATGAAACTGCAACCAATTTGTGGCCCATTTCATGAAGAAGTATTGCAGGAGCAACGAGCGCTGCTGAAAACCACAAATCATGCCATGGAAATCTTCTTCTGTGAATATCGTAGTAATTGTGCCTTCTGAATGTGTTGAATCTTGAAAAATAACTCATAAAGATAAATCCAATTGCTAAAGACATTACGATTGCATCAAACATTTCCAATGGCGATAAAATCATCGTGAATAATTAAGCAAGGTATTTGTTTAGAACCTTTCCGGCCTCATTTCTTTTCTTTTGGTGCTCTTTAAGGAACGCATTTATTTTGTCTATCGCTATTTTCTTTAATTCTCCGCTTAATAATTTTCCTGATTTGTAATCATCATAAATTTTCTGAAGTTTTTTGTCATCCGGTTCAAAGAATGCTTTAAGATATTGGAATGAAACATCTATTTCTGGAACTCCGCCTTTCTTTCTGTGTTCTTCTAATGTATCTCTTCCTCCTGAAAATGCGTATTTGTTTATTTTCTTTTCAACTGTTTTTGCATCATCCGTCAAGGCAATAAATGAATTTGGGTCGGAAGCACTCATCTTTCCGCCGCCCAATCCTGGAACGAACATGTGATAAGTTGAACTTAATTGAATGAAACTTGGATTCTTTATTTTTGCCGCCATGTCTCTTGCCAATCTTAAGTGAGGGTCTTGGTCTATTCCAACAGGAACAACTACCGGAACAGGACCTTCAAATTCAGGTAATTGTGCATGAAGCATGTCTGCTGCTTGGAGAAGTGAAACAATCATTTTTCCGGGACTTATTTCTCCATAAACTGCTTTGAATTCATTGAATGTTGCGTATCTTGCAAGAAGATTTTGCAATCTGTAATATGCGTTTGCTTTCTTTGCATTTTTTGAACGTTCGCTTTGGAAATAAATCTCGCAGTTTTCTGCTTTTAATCCTAAAGCAATATAATTCTTGATGTATTCTTCAACTGCAATTTTCTTGCTGTCTTCCAATGATTGGTTTCTTGCATTGTATGCTTCAATGTCTGCAACAGCTATGTAAATTTTTGCACCTAGCTTTTGATAGAAAATCATTTGCTGTGCCAGCAACATGTGTCCTAAATGGAATTTTCCCGTGGGCATCAAACCAGTCATCATTACAAATGGTTTTTTGTTGTGAATTGCTTCAAGAATTCTTTGAATGTCTCTGTGAGCAAAAACAAAGTTTCTTCTGAAAAAAACTTCTTTGTTGAATACTGCCGGAAGTTCCTTTAATGGATAAACACCGAATTCTCTAATTAGTTTGCCGTAGTCTATCTCTCCTGAAACATCCCAGGGAGTTATATTGTGCGTCATAATAGAAAATATCGATTATTGCTATATAAATGTTATTGCCAAAACTATATAAAGAACTCCTCTTGAATTCTGGATATGAAGCATAGTTCCAAAATCACAGCAATACTTCTTATGTTCTTTCTCTGTGCTCAATTTATTGGGTTATTTGTAATCAACAAATATATTGATTATGACTCATTAAAAGAAACTGGAAAAGTTGACTTCAAACCCCTCCCGATGGGTCTTGAATCCCCTCAGACAGCGGGAGCAGAATCCTTAATTACAATTATCTTTGCTGTTTTGATTGGGACTGCACTCGCTTTGCTATTGATTAAATTCAGGGCAGGAATGCTTTGGAGGCTTTGGTTTTTGTTTGCTGTTTTTGTAACGCTGAGTGTTGCATTCAACTCATTTATGCCTGTAACCATGGCAATAACACTGGCAGTGATATTTGCTTTTTCAAAAGTATTTTTAAGAGACTTTTACGTCCACAACTTTACTGAACTGTTTATTTACGGCGGATTAGCTGCTATTTTCATAAACATGATTGATTTTTATGTTGCCGCCGTTTTGCTTCTGCTAATTTCTGCCTACGATGCTTACGCTGTTTGGAAAAGCAAACACATGATTGCTTTGGCAAAGTTCCAGACTAATTCAAAATTATTTGCCGGAATTGTTATCCCATACAAGGCAGGAGAGGTAGTCAAAACAGACCACAAGAAAATCAAGAAAGTAAAAGTCAGAACCGCAATTCTCGGAGGGGGAGATATTGGATTTCCTCTTTTGTTTTCTGGAGCTGTGTTTAAGGAATTAATCTTGAATAACTCAGTCCTTGTTTCTTTTGCAAAGATTTCCGTTATTCCTCTTTTCACAACGCTTGCTCTTGGCTGGTTATTGTACAAGGCAGATAAAGACAAATTCTATCCTGCAATGCCGTTTATTTCTGCAGGATGCTTTGCTGGGTTCTTTGTGATGAAGTTGATTGGGTTTATTTGATAAAGTTTAAATAGTTTGATTTATTGATTTTTACCATGGATGCAAAAAAACTCATGGCTGAAGCTGAGGCCATCAGGCAGCGTGCAATGCGCGAAAAAAATGCCGGAGAAAAAAGCCGACTTCTTGATAAGGCAGACCATCTTGAAAGATTATCTGAGAAAGTAAAAAAAGAAAAACCAGATCGTGACTTTGATGTGAAAGAAAAAAAGAAGAGTTCGCACAAAGGATTGATTCTTTTGTTCTTTGGATTGATTGCATACTGCATTTATTCAATTTATCAAATAACCAAGGTTTCGATGGATGCCAAAGACATTGTTCTTCCTGTGGGAGTTATTCTTATTTCGGCAATCATTCTGTTCAAGCTGTCTGAGCACAAGTAAGCTTTATATACAACCTTTTTCTTATTCATTCTGGGTAAGCTAGACTGGCGTGTTAGTCCCGCGTTGTTACCATAAACGGACTTTAGATGGAGTCGAAGCTTGAGCCGAGGTAATGTTCAGGACAATTCAGTCTTGATGTGAACTGCGAAGTTCTGTCCTGTAAGATTACGTTGAGGCGAACCGTGTCAGGTCCGGAAGGAAGCAGCACTAAACTTTGATGCTAATGTTTGCAGGGTAGCGGAATGGAGAACACAGCAAGGTAGCTGGTTGTGTTGAATGCTATCCAAGTTTAGGCACGCTTGCCCGCTTTAATTTCTAAAGTTATATAAATTAGTTCGAATTCGGGGAGGCATGGTTGACGAAAGAGACATCTTAGACATATGTGGAATTGAATTCTTGCTTTCTACGTCTATAGAAAATTTAGATAGAATAACATGTAAGGGAAGCATCAATCCAAAATACATAAATGGAGTCATTTCTTATGTCGACAAATTAATTGACACTACGAAAAAAAGCAAAGCCGTTTTACCCATTGAAGTTTCTGCAACATTCTTCCAACATTACAATATCAAACCGATGGATTGCTTCGCGGATTCTAGACTTAGAGAAGATGTGAAAAAAGAAAACATCATTGCTACATTTGAAACTTACAGAGATCAACTAAAGGCAGCAAGAGACGGCGACATCAATGCGGCAAGAGGTTGCATAGAATTTACTCGCCTGCTTTACAAAAACATTCCTGTTCCTAGAAGGAAATACAACCTAGTTGCGTGATTTTCTTATTAGAAAACTATAAAAGCAACCTCTTTATCCAAATGAAAATGACAGACTACAAATACGAAGCATACTTTGACGGCAATCTGATTAGAATCAAGCCTTGTAATGCAGGCAAAACTGGAAAAGTTTATGGCCAGCCAAACAACGTTTTTGATTTTGTAGCTACAAAGACAGCCGAGTATGTTGTCAGACTAAAAAAGAATGAAATCAACTCACCAGAAGACATTTTTGATTATACAGACATAAGAATAAAAAATGAAGTCTTGAATGCAAAAATAAGAATCAGAAAAAAAGGAGAAGAACCGAGATTGGTAATTTTCAAAGACGAGTATTACAACAGACTCGGAGGATATTTAACGCATTCATTAGGATTAAAAACAAGAGATGAAGAAACAATAGATTCTAAAGTCAATCGGTAAATCGAGAAGTTAATTTAGTCTTGTTCTTTAAAATCGATGCGAATAAAATAATCTTCTAAATAAATTCTAAAATATCTTTTGGCTCCTTTGCCAAGAACGTTGGAGCTGCTGACATTAAATTTTTCAGGGAGTGTCTTCCCCAGCCGACAGCTATCGGGATGAT
>JAFGRQ010000023.1 GCA_016935155.1 Candidatus Woesearchaeota archaeon | reverse complement strand
TGATTAAGTAAAGCAAACCTCTTCATGCTTTTTCCCTGCTTTGATGAAACAAACATCGCTCTTGGATAAATCCCTTCATGATTCAATTCCATTTTTTCAGGAAGAGAAGCAACAATTGTTTCATATAATGATTCTGACAATTTGACAGAATGAACTCCCTTTCTCAAAAATATTGAATCGAAATCCGCGTAAAGAATCTTGAAACCAGCTTCAATTGCCTTGTTCATTATGGAAACCATATAATTTCTTGCATAGGCAAGTATTGCGGCCGTGCAGTTTGCATTGTGCCACCTTGATGAAGGGTAGGCAAAAACCCCATACAGGGAACGGGAGATATTTGTCAGTGCATTCTCCCTTGCCGAAAGAATATGCATTTGCTCCGAAGTTTTTTCTGTTTCGTCGGCAAGCATCTTCACAATTCTTTTTCTTCTATCAAGCATTGCTGAAGTTATTCTGGTAAAAAATCCCGTTACTTTCCTGCAAAAATGCGTGCTCTCGCCGGGAATTTTTTCATTGCAGCACCAGCAATTGAATGCTCCTGGAGAAATATTGTGGGTAGCTATGATTGAAGGGAACAAAAGGGTAAAATCATAGACAAAGACATTATTGTATATCCCTTGTTCGGCCTCGACCAGTTCGTCGCTTGAAGAAAATGTTTTTCTTGATTCATAATCTTCAAAAGAAGGACGGAAAGGAATCATCTCGTTCATGAATTTTGATTCTTTTATCAGAAAGGATTCAGTATATTGTGTGTAATTTCCCCGTACGACATCGTGAGGAAACATATTTGTAAGTTTGACAAGCTCATCCATCATCGGAGCTACTTTTTCATATAGTCTGTAAATAAGATATGCATCATTGAGGTTGTATTCGCAGTACGGACCGAGTTTGGAAGGCTCGTTGTCCCAGGTATATTCTAATTTTTCGATGTCAACCGTCTTTTTTGTTTCTCCGAGAAGCTCCTGCGCGACATCTTTCAGCCTGTATGAATCTGTTTCGAGTTTTTCTGAAATTATTTTTGAAATGAATTTATACAAGTCAATATGCACGATTCCTGTTATGCTCGTCTCACTCCTTCCGATGTTTGCGCTCGATTTGTCAGTACCAATGTCAAAAAATAGGCCGTATTTATCTGCTCTCTTTTTCAAATAGGGAAACACGAACAAATCAGAAGTGTATCCCACCAAATAATCCGGCTTAAATTCGTATATTGTTCTCTTGAACCTGTTCAGGAGTTCGAACTCACTGTCAACAAAATCAATGGAAGTGTCAGTTGTTTCGAACTTCTTCCATGTGATTGTCTTCTTGAAATTTTCGGAATAGAAAGAAATCATGATGACCGGGTCGTGCTCGGGGCTTGAAGAGCCCTTGGGTGAATAAGTTTCCACATCAAAGGCAAGAACTCTCGGTTTAATGATTTCGTCATAGGGTTGTTCAAGAGCACTTGCTGAAAAAACAGGAATTCTTGCGCTTTTTGCAATAAATTCTCCTTCCGCTTCGGTCAAAAATCCCGGAACAAGTCGTTTGTCCAAAAGATATGCCTGCAAGAAAGGCAAATCATATTCAAAAACTTCAGAGACATCATTTCTCTTCTTTATCTCATTAACCAAATAGTATGAGAATGCGTTGTTAGTGTAAATTTTAAGAACATTTATTTCCTTGTCATTCAGCTTCATTGCTTTGCTTTCAACTTTCAAAACAAAATAATCAACATCCTTTTCTCTTAACTTTAGTTCAGATATCCATTTCTCAAGTTCCGTTGTGCTTCCGTGTTTTGGAACAACATAAAAAAAAGGAGCGCAAGTCGTATCCGTAACACAGATTCTTTCTCCTGAAACTGTTTTTCCGTACAGGACAGCAGCCGTTCTGCCATTTATGTTTCTTGCAGCTGCATCTATTGGATAAAATTGTACCCTCATTTTAACTATACTGGAGTGATGAAATATTTAATGATTTTGGTTGCTGTTTTATGGAAAAGCGTCATCATAAGCTTTTTATAGTGCCTAAATATACCAGTTTAAAGAGGTTTTGACATGAAAAAAGAGGTTCTATTGATAATCCTATTGTTTTCCCTGATTTCATGCCAAAGAGCTGCAGAAACACCAAAAGAAACTGCTCAAAATCAGCCCGTTTTGGAATCGCCAAAAACGGCCAGTCTTGAAATAGAACTCTCTCAATTTTTTGAACTCGAAAAAGAACACACATATTCAATTGCTTCCTCTGATTTCAACAAAGATGGCTTTGATGATGTTGTTACGGGAGTTTTCAACGGCCAAAGCAAAGTTTTCATGAACAACAAAAACGGTACATTCACAAAAACTCCATTGAGCTTGAATAAATACAACACGCAGGCCGTTTCTGTGATTGATTTTGACAATGATGGAAATGATGATATTGTAATCGGAAACAACAACCAGCCAATAATTATTTTCAAGAATGACGGAATGGGGGTTTTTTCAGTTAATGCCGAGCTGGATAAAACAATTGTGGAAGACATAGCAGTTGATGATTTTGATTTGGACGGCTTTGATGACTTTGCCATCGCAACAGATTTCAAAGAGAACTGCGTTTATTTCAACAACAGAGACGGAACTTTCGAAAAGATTGTTGTTTCAAAGGGAATTCCTTCTACATCAATTCAGGCTGCTGATTTTAACAATGACGGAAAGATTGATTTGGTAATAGGAGTCAACAGAAGACCTTCTGAAGTTTATCTGAATGAAGGAGCAAGGAATTTTGTTCTTCACGCCCAGCTTGACGGCACTCAAAACACAAAAGCTGTTGCTGTTGTTGATTATGATGATGACGGAAAAGAAGATATTGTAATTGGAAATAATAAGAACGCAAATAAAATTTATCTGAACAAAGATACATTTACTGAACAGCCTGCGTTTGGAGATGGAAACATATATGCTCTTCTTTCTGCTGACCTTGACAATAACGGATTCAACGAAATTGTTGTCGGAGATTACGAACACAGCCTTAGAATTTATTCGAAGTCCAATGGAGATTACTCCTTGTTGAAAACAGTTCCTGCAGGATACGTTCACGATTTAGCTGCAGGAGATTTTGACGGAAATGGACAGTTGGACATAGCTGTTGCAAGAGACAATGAAAATTCAATAATTTATCTTTCTTAAAGTTTATATATAGATTGTTCTTTGCTTTTTATATGAGCGTGTTTGAAGCTTTGAAAGAAAGGGGAAAAAACATAATGGGCAAGCTGAATTATCAATCAGATACCGAAGAAATAGCTAAACTAAAACGATACTACAAAAGAACAGGTGATGTTGATTTTGAAATAGGGCTTCTTAAAGAATACATAACTGAATTAGAAAAAATGCTGCCAGAAGACAAAAGAGAGAGCAATTATATAACTGAGGCGACACAAGTTGCGTTCAATCTTGCAAATAAGTTTCCATTTATTGTTCCTGACAAAACGATGTATGATTTTGGACGTTTGTTTTTCAGAAAATATGGGGAGAACGAACTTGTCGTCAGATTGTTTGAGGAATATGGCTCGGCACTCAGAAATGAAATTAGTTCCATTGCGAGATCGAAACGCAGAATGAACCTAGCTGAAGCAAAATTGGAAAATTTTGAAGAAACACGCCAAAAACTTCAGCCGACATTCAAGAAACCTTTGGAAGAAATGGTTGGAGTTTAACTAATTGTCACATAAATCGGCTTTGAAGTTCCGTGAACTGCCTCGTCTCCTGCACTGTTGAAATATAAAACTTTAACCAAAAAACCATACGATGCGCGTTCTGCTTTTTTATTTGTGACTATTCCAATCGGCATTGATTTCTTTGCATTTTTATTCAGTTCAAAATCACTTATTTTTGCAGCAAACACATCATCAGAGCAACTGCATCTTTCGTCGTTCTCTTTGACGCATGAGAAACACGACACATCAACTTTAAACTGCGTTGGATATTCATCCGCCTCAATTGTATTTACAACACCCAGTGCAAAAACAGCAACACTTCCTGCCTCAACTGTTTTTGAAGCCAACGGAACAGCAACAATCTGTCCCTGAGAAAGCAAGTTCTCAACCTGCTTTTCTGTATTTGCATCCATATCGAGCTTGATTTTTTCTGTTTTTTCAAATAAATTATTTACAAAAACAACACCGAGACTGAAAACAGCCAAGGTCAAAATCAGCATAACAATAAAATTAATTGAAAGCTCCATTCCTTTTTTGTTCATTTTTGTTCTCATTTTGCCGTCATGCGCGAAGCATCAACACCCGCTTCATTAAAGAAGCTGAGGGGGTCGTCCCTTACGGGGCTTCAGCGAGTTCTAATTTCTGTGACAATAAATGCTGAGCGACGGCAAAAATAATTAAGGTGAAATCTCATAATGCTTTATTATCATTATGATGAACAAAACAAGAACAAAAGCTCCTGCAACAATCCAGCTTATTCCCTGAGTCATTTGATTGTTTATTGTCTGATACAAACCAAACAGCATCACACCAATTCCTAACCAAAGAAACTTGTCAAGAACAAGCTTCATTATCTGAAATTCTTGTTCCTGAGTTAAACGCTTTTTCATCCAACACCTATTTTACATTAATGAAAAACTGTCCGGATATTGAACTTTGCAAACTAGCATCTATGCCACTTCCAGATGCCTTAACTGTACAAACATATGTTCCGCCACTAGCAGAAGTTTGCAAGATTGCCTTGTAAGCAGCCGAAGATCTTTTTGCAATTGTTTGCGTTGTTGTTGTTAATGTAAATGGTCCCGCTGAACCTGTTGTTTCTGTCTCATCAGTAGCAGTTGTATCATCTGTTGCTGATCCAGCTAAAATACATTCACTCAATATAGGTTTCGCTGAGCTAAACTCGGCGCTCGGATCCAGATTAAAAATTCCTATTTTTATAGTAGTAGAACCAGTGGATGGAATTTCAACTGTTTCTGGTATTGTAATTGGTTTCTCAATTGTTGGCTGAGAATCAAGTTCAGCTAATGAAATTGCTCCTTCAATCTTTGAGCCTGCTGATTTGAACATGCTTCTAATGAATGTCAAACCCAAGCTTAAAACTGTAATCGCTAAAATCAGAATAACTATTGCGTTGATAGAAAGGCTTAAGTCCGCCTTTTTGCCTATTGGTCTTAATTTCATGTCACACCTCTTATATAGACATTTATAGCGGGTTTGTTTATAAAGGTTTTCTTTGCTTTATCAAAACCTTTTTAAATCAACCCTTTACTAAAAAGTATATGGCAAAGCTAAGAAGATTCGTTGCTTACAGACGACTTGAAAGACCTTACACAAGAAGAAGCAAGTTCAGAAGAAAAGCTTACATAAAAGTAAATCCTAATCCAGGAATTGTTAGATTTGTAATGGGAGACTGCACTCAAACACAGTTTCCATTCTCATTAAGATTAAGAAGCAAGGAGAATCTTCAACTAAGAAATTTCGCAATTGAATCAGGAAGACAGTGCGGAAACAGGGTTCTTGAAAAAGAAATTGGAAAAACTGGATACAGAATGGTTGTAAGAGTTTTCCCACATCACGTTTTAAGAGAAAATCCTTTAGCAGCAGGAGCTGGAGCAGACAGAATGAGCACAGGTATGGCTCACTCATGGGGAAAACCTATGGGATTGGCTGCAAGAGTTTATGAAAAAGGAATTATCTGCCAAGTTGACTGCGAAAAACAGCATATTGAATTAGCTAAAAAAGCACTTCACAGATTTTCATCAAAACTTCCGGGAAAATCTTATGTTGAAGTTTTCGATAACAAAAGAAAAGTTATTCTTTAAGTTAACGTCATTTGCGGAGGCTAATTAAAATTTGTTCTTTAACTGCAATACACAATCTTTATTAATCAGTTTCTTGTTGAGTGAGCATGACAAAAATAGCTACTCTCGGAGGAGGTTCTGGACACTACAGTTTGCTTCTTGGACTGAAAAATTATGCAAATAAAAATCCAAACTCACTGAGAGAAGAAAATATTTCTGCAATAATGCCAACTTCAGATAATGGCGGCCACACAGGATTGCTTTTGGGACAAAGAGGTCTTGAAGGAGAATTTTTGCCGCCGGGAGATATCAGACAATGTTTGGCTGCATTGGCAAATAATGACGAAGCAAAAAAATTCTTCCAATACAGAATAAAGAAAGGAGAAAATAAGGGTGCAGTTGTTGGAAATATTTTTTTGGATGCTGCATATGAACAGCACGAAAGTTTTGAAGCTGCAATAGATTTATTCAAGAAAGAACTTGATGTTAGAGCAAATGTTTACCCCTCAACACTAAAAAGAACTGAACTTGCTGCAATACTCCAAAAAAACAAATATGAAGTAAAAGGAGAGGATGAAATAGTAAAACAGGTGATTTTATACAACACGCCGATAGAACGTGTTTTTCTGAATCCAAAAAATGTCAAAGCGAATCCAAAAGCGATTGAAGCTATCTTGAATGCAGACAAGGTTGTTTTGGCTCAGGGAAGTTTATACACTAGTTTAATTCCTAATTTGTTAGTAAGAGAAATACGCACAGCCTTGAAACAAACCAAAGCAGACGTAATCTATGTTATGAACATAGTTACTCAAAGAGGAGAGACGGATGACTTTGATGTAAGCAGGCATTTGGAAGTTCTTGAAAAATATTCCGGCAAAAAAGTAATTGACAAAATAATGGTAAACAAATCAGACGTTCCCAGCAGTCTCATTCAAAAATACGATGGAGAAGGCCAAAAACTTGTACACAATCATTCGGACGACCCAAGAATAATAGAAGCAGATTTGATAACAAAAACATCTCCGGTCATTAGACACGACCCCGACAAGCTGGCCGAAGTCATTATGAAATTGTAAACGTTTAAAAAAAGAAGCGTGTCAACAAGCATATGCTCACAGAGACCTTGCTGCTCATCCTTGGACTTGTACTTCTTGCAGGAGGGGCTGATTTCTTTGTCAGGTCCTCTTCCAAAATTGCCAAAAAGTTGGGCATTTCGGATTTCATAATCGGGCTTACTCTCGTTGCTATCGGAACATCCATTCCAGAGCTGGCAAACTCAATAACATCTTCTATAAAAGGTTCGAGCCAGTTGATTGTTGGAAATTTGGTTGGAAGCAGCATACTTAATCTAAGCATCATAATAGGAATTGCTGCCATTTTCAAAACAATACGAACCAGCGAGAAGATGCTCACAAGAGACGGGTACATAATGTTTGCCATCAGCGCCCTTCTTTTTATTTTTGCATTCAACGGAACAATATCCTCCGTAGAAGGATTGTTTCTTCTTCTTATTTATTTCGCGTATGTTCTGTTTTTGATACAGACAAAGAACGAACGAAACCAAAAAATGCCCTTTGAAGAATTCATAATCTATTTCTTCAGATTCAGATATGTTTCAACAATAAGAAGCCGTGCTGTCATTTTTTTCAGCAAAAAGAAGCCAAAAACGGCTGAGCAGAAAAAAGTCACGAAGCTTTTTGCCGAAAGCCTGCTTAAAGATTTCTTTGTCGTAATTCTCGGCATAGCTGCTGTGATTATCGGCGCCCACTATGCAATCACGGAATCACTGTTCTTAGCCAGAGCTCTTGGAATTTCGGAAAGATTTTTGGGATTCACAATTCTATCAATAGGAACTACGCTGCCCGAACTTAGCGTTGCGATTGCTGCATCCAGAAATGGATTAAATAAGATTGTTGTCGGAAATGCGATAGGAACTAACATAGCGAACATAGGTTTGATTTTCGGAATCTCCGCAATAATAAGACCCGTGTTTGTCTCTGTTCCGTCAATACTTTTCCTTATTCCTGGACTTCTTGTGATAACGGCCCTGCTTCTTTTGATAATGAAAAAGTACAAAAACATAACGAGAACCCAGGGAATTATTCTTTTTGCATCCTACTTTGTGCTTCTTCTCTTGCTGTTCAATCAAAATTAGAACTCGAGATTTTCTATTTCTTTTTTTAGGTCTTCGGTATTTGTTATTGCTTTGTATTTGTTTTTGAAGAATTCTATTTTATCTTTTTCAGCAACATCTGTTTTTGAGAGGTAAATTATGACTGGTTTTCTTGATTTCTTTGTTAATTCATACAATTCAATTTGTTTTTCAACGGGATAAGTTTCAGTCGGGTCAAAAACATAAATAACGGCGTCTGCGACATATTTTAATGCTAACGTTGCAACTCTTTCAATCATGTTTTGCTTTTCGAATCTTGCAAGAGTTCCTGGAATATCCATGAACTGTATTTTTTGGTCTTTGATTTCTGCATAACCGATATTAATTCCTTGTGTTGTGAAAGCATAGTTTGCTATTTTCGGCTTCGCAGGAGTTAGTCTTGACAATAAAGTTGATTTTCCAACATTTGGGAATCCTGCGATTGCAACTGTTGGAAGTCCTGTTTTGATTGCAGGATAATTCTTCATTTCCTTTCTTGCAAACTCAAGATATTCAAGATTTTTCTTTATTTGCTTTATTGTTGAAGAAAGTCTTCCGAAAAATTCTCTTCTGTATTGATTTATTCTTGTTATTTCTGTTGAGTTCCTTATGTTTCTTCTGTATTTTTCAAGCAGTTCCCTGTTTTTTTCTATGCACCATTTTATCGAGCCCAAAGATTTTTTAATCAATCCTATTTCCAAGGTTATGCTCATCAGCTCTCTGTAAAATTCAGGCAGAGAATCAATACTCGGAAAAGAAATCAAAATCGTGTGCAGTAAGTCTCTTAATTCTTTCTCAACGGATTCTATTTTTGTTAATTCGATTGCCTTTGATTTATTTATTTGACCGCCCCGCATTCCTTCTTGTCTAAATTCTCCTATGCGCTTTTTCATTCTCTTTATAGCAACATCTAGGTAGAAATCGGCATTTTCTATTTTCTGAAGGCCTTGGAAGTTCATCGATTACCTTGTAAGAGATGAACTAGACAAACCTTTGGTTTGGCGTGGTTCATACATTTACTGCCCTCGTAGCCATTTATAAAACATAACATAAACCTTTATAAATAACCCGTTGTTTCGATAAAGTAAACAAGCTGAGCACCTCACAAGAGGCGTCTGAAAAAGACTGAATGCTTTCGCGGAAGCGAAAGTTCGCACGACTGAAGGTCGGGCCGAAGCTCGGGAGGATAAAATGGTTGAACTAAGAATAGTAATTTCTGACCCAAAGACTGGAAAATCAGTCCAACGGATTGTAAAAGAAGAGAGCATAAAGCCGTTTTTTGGCTTAAGACTTGGAGACAAAGTTAGAGGAGAATTATTGGACCTAACGGGTTATGAATTCAAATTGACTGGAGGCTCTGACGATGCAGGATTCCCGATGAGAAGAGACGTTCAGGGAACTGCAAAAAAGCTTATTCTTACAACTGGTCCGACAGTGGGCGTCAAGAAAAATCCCGGAAGAGGGCAAAGAATAAGAAAAACTGTTTCTGGAAATACTGTTGGGGCCCAGACGGCACAATTAAATCTTAAAATAGAAAAGGCAGGAAAAGAAGACATTTTCCCTAAACCAGAAACTAAAACAGAAGAGAAACCTGCAGAAACTAAATCTGAAAAAAAGGGAGAAAAAACAGAGGAGAAAAAGGAAGAACCCGCAGCTCCAAAAGAAGAAACCAGGGAAGAAAAGAAAAAAGAAGAAAAGCCTGCAAAAGAAAAGAAAGAGGAACCTAAACAATAAATGGTTAAAAAACAAAAAGCAGAAACTGAAAAATCAGTTAAGATAAAGTCTGAAGGAAAAAAAGAACATAAAAAACCCGAGACATCTGAAAAACATTCTGAGAAAAAAATTGTGCAGCCGGAAGTCAATATCGGTTTAGTAGGCCACGTTGACCACGGTAAAACAACATTGACTGAAAGAATGACCGGTCAGTGGACAGATACTCATTCTGAAGAATTGAAGAGAGGAATTACAATCAGATTGGGTTATGCAAACACAAATATTTACAAAATAAAGGGAAAAGGAGAACCAGAATGCTG
Organism: Candidatus Woesearchaeota archaeon; assembly: GCA_016935155.1. GTDB lineage: Archaea > Nanobdellota > Nanobdellia > Woesearchaeales > UBA10107 > UBA10107. The sequence continues at coordinate 6,426 of JAFGRQ010000023.1, read as the reverse complement.
GACAACGAAACCTGAAAAAGATGCTGAATTTACAAGAGCCGTTTCCTTTGTTGATGCGCCAGGACATGAAAGCCTAATGGCAACAATGCTTGCTGGAGCTACAATCATGGACGGGGCACTGCTTCTCATTTCTGCTAAGGAAGAATGTCCGCAGCCTCAAACAAAAGAACACGTTGTTGCATTGGAAATCATGGGAATAAAAAATATAATTGTTGTTCAGAATAAAATTGATTTAGTCACAGAAGAACAGGCGATGAAGAATTACGAGCAGATAAAGGAATTTCTTAAAAACACTCCTTACAAAGATGCTCCAATCGTCCCTGTTTCAGCGCAAAAAAATGTAAATGTTGACGCTTTGCTTGATGCAATACAAAAACACATTCCTACCCCGAAAAGAGATTCTACAAAAGAACCCTTGATGCTCGTTGCGAGAAGCTTTGACATAAATAAACCAGGTTCAAAAATCAATAATTTAACGGGCGGTATTCTTGGAGGAGCTTTGATTCAAGGAGAATTCAAAATAAATGAAGATATTGAAATAAAACCAGGAAGAAAATTGGAAAAACACGGAAAAACAATTTTCGAGCCCTTACATACAAAAATAGTCGGACTAAAAACTGGAAAAGACGGAATTGAAACTGCAAAACCAGGAGGTTCAATAGGAGTCATGACAACACTTGATCCATCAATTGTAAAATCAGATCAATTAACTGGTTCGTTAGTTGGGTTAAGGGGGAAACTTCCTCCAACATGGTACAAATTAACATTAGAGCCTCATTTACTGCAAAGAGTTGTTGGTGCAAAAGAAGAAGTTGTTGTTCATCCAATTATCAGATTAGAACCCCTCATGCTTAATGTAAATTCAGCTGCAACAGTTGGAATTGTTGAAGACGTTTCTAAAAAAGGAGTTAAATGCACTTTAAAACTACCCGTTTGCGCTGAAATTGGAAGCAAAGTTTCTATTTCAAGAAGAGTTGAAAACAGATTCAGATTGATTGGTTATGGAATAATCAAAGGAGAATAATGAAAAAGAAAGTTTCTGAGGCAATTGGCTGGGGTGGAATGATTTTAATTCTGATTGCATACATTTTATTGAATTTCAACATAATTGTAAAAGAAAATTTACTCTATTTGTCTTTTAACATAATTGGTTCAGTGGGAATCGCATACATTTCTTTAAAGAAAAAAGCGCTTCAGCCAGCAGTTCTTAATATTATTTGGGCATTGGTTGCTCTATATGGGTTATTTGCTGTATTTTTATAAGAATCAAATCCCAGGAAGAGTTTCTCTTACAAAAACCCCATACGAATTTATTTGTTTAGTAATCATGATTGAATATCTTTCTTTTCCCTTGCCTACTTCAACCAAATCATTCTCTTGCTTAAATATTTCAAATCCTCTTACTTTGTAAAACCCGGCCACTGCAAAAGCCACCGGAGAATATTCTTCCGGCAAAAGAACTTCGTGAGGCAGTCCCGGTCTTGCAACTTCAATAAATCCTGTACGAGGATTATCTTTTGACACAGATAATCTGTGCTGATGCGATTCGGTCAACCCCATTTTTGAGCATAGTTTTTTCTCTAAATCCGAAAGAATGTCATTTGGAAGATATTCTTCGTGAAATTCATCGAGACTGTGAAATACTTTTTGTTTTGGCATGACTTGGCTAAAATAAACCCATATTTAAACATTTAGAAAAATTGAGGGCTGATTGAACACTAGCCAAAGTATCCAATCGAGTTCGCCAACTGCATAAATTGATTTATGCAAGGTCTTTGATTGCGTCGCCGACCACCCCTCTTGCGCAATTCAATCTAGTTATTATATAAACGTTTATTGTCCCAAGTTAGAAGTTACTTTTTTGCGAGCTCGTGCTCATAAATTTTCGTTAAAATGAATGTCAGGGCATCATCCACATCATACTTCAGCCACGTGAGAGACGCTTTTAAGCCCTCGTAATCAGAAATATTGTTTAGGGAAGAAGGACCTGCCGAGACTAGCAAAGCTTTCAAATGCTTTCTTTTGGACGGGTTTTTTTCAACGGCCAAAAGATCTTCCAGTGTTCTTCTTTTTTCGACTTCTTCCTTTTTTTGGTCAGAGATTTTTTTAGCCTGCGCCTTGTCCTCGTCGCCGTATTTTATGACTGCTTCCGTTCTTTGAATCAAATCAGCATATCTTGAAGGAAGAAGCCAAGTTTTAATTGCCGAATAATTTCCAAGGCCCTGTACAACATCTCTCTGGTATTCCTCTGAAGGAGCTTCGTATACGGTTACAACTCCGCTTATATTCTTCCATTTCCCTTCTCTTGCATGAAAAATCGGAAAAGGCATTATTTTGTAATTTCCCAGGAAAGAGAAAATTGGAAACCCTTCTGTTCGCCTACGAAATTCACCAGGAAGGGCAAGCTTGAGCTTTGCTAGTTCAGCTGCTTCCTTTGCGTAAACATCTTGAGTTCCTGACATATCATTCGCAACTTCAAGTTTATATTTAAACATTTCGCTGTGAGAAAACAGTCATTCTTTTATCTTGTTAAAGAAGAATATCGCAAAAATACCGAAAATGCCTCCGAAAGCGATTACTTTCTGAGGACCGAAGATGTCAAGCAATGCACCGCCAATTAGAACCATCACCGGCATAGTTATTCTCATAATTATGCTTTGTGAAGAAAGTGTTGTTGCTCTTATTTTTGTCGGTAAAAGTTTGTGAATAAATGAAGAAGTAATTGGTTTTGAAACACATGTTATTGTATCAAGAAGAATTAGTACTATGACGGCAATCAAATAAAATGGACTGTTGATGAATAGAATTGAGAATAAAATTAATGTTGAAAGAAAAACATTCCACAAAAGAACTTTCCTTATACCCAATCCAAGCAATTTTCTAGAAATAAATGGAGTAAAAACAGAAAATATTGCTATAGCAGACACCATATAACCCAATCCGTATACTGGCATCGAAAGTTCTACGAGAAAAGGTGCCCATCCATTCGCTCCGACATCCATAAGTATGATAAAAATCGAGCCAATAATAAAATAAAGAAAGTTTTTCTTAGTTAAAATAAACTTGAAACCTTTTGTGCTTCCGGAAATATTCTTTTTGAATGATTCTAAAATGCTTATTTTCTTTGGTTTGTAATGTTCTTCAGCAAAAATAAGCGCCAATCCGCTTAACATAGTTCCGATACCATAAACAAACCATAGCGTGGACATCGGATAGTATTTGATAATTAATGCTCCCATTAAGGGAGCAAAAATGAGACCGAAACTCATTATGCTTCTCTCTTTTATAAAAAATTCATTATGTAAGTCTTTTCTCTTTAGTTGATTTAAATTATCGATTGTCCACGATTCGCTCGCGCCACTGATTAATGAAATTCCGAGACCTTCTAAAAATCCAAGAGATAAAATAAATATAAATTCGTTTGAAAACGGAATGAGAAATCCCGATAAACCGATAATTAAAAACCCGATAACTGTAGACGCTTTTCTGCTATAATCATCAGCAAAAACACCGGTCGGAATTTCAAAGATGAAGCAAGATATGCCTATTGCTGCCATGAATGCACTAATCTGAAAAAAAGAAAGTCCGATATCCATGAAATAAATAACAACAAATGGGGCAATAACTGCTAAAAAGCCATATAAAAAGTTAGACAAATAAAAAGGCCACAAATGTTTTAATTCATCTTTCTTGAAAATCATTTTATCCCAACATTCCCTGCAGGCAAAGCTCTCACAATCTCATCTAAATCTCCGCCAATCTTTTTCTTTATTTGCTTAGCTAAGTCAGAAGTCTTTTCATTCCTGCTTTGTTTTAATTCAATGAATTTAACGCAGTTTTTCTTCACAGCATTAATTGGAGCACACATAACTGAGCCATCTTCACAAATTCCGATTGCTAAATTAAACCTCGGAGCAATCAAATTCTTCTTTCCATTCAAAATAAAAGAACCTTTCTCCAAATATTCTCCGGAAGGAGGAGTTAAAGAAACCTGTTCTGGTTTGACCCACAGTGAATTTACTCCGCCAACTCCTGCTTTGAAAGACTTTGAAAAAATATAAACCGCATCAGCAACTTCCTGTATGCTTCTTTCTGTATGTTTTCCTTCTGCTTTTAACAAAAAGAAAGGAGAACCTGCTGCTTCGGTGTGAAACACCAAATCATTTTTCTCCATGTGCTTTTTGATAATAATTTCATTTGAGCCCGCATCTCTTCCTCCAACTGCCAAGAATCCTTCTGAAGTTTTAAACCATCTGAATTTTTCATACCAATTAGGATTTCTTTTTTCTTTCTTTGATTCTTCCTGAACTATAAAATCTTCTTTTTTTGCTTTTTCTAATTTTGCTTTGTAGATCTCGATTATTCTCTTGATTCCTTCAATCTTCTTCTTTGCTTTTTTACCTTTTTCAAAATAATCAGAAGCGTTCTGTTCAAGTGATTTTTTGAGGTCTATTTTGACTTCCATGAAGAATTAAAAAGAACTGCTGTTTAAAAGGATTATGCTGATTTGTATGCTGGCTGCTGTTCGTATCCTTTGAATTTCATTTCAGGAAGACCTTCTAACGCCTTTTCCCATTCTCTTTTCTTTCTTAAAAATTCTTCAACATCTCTTGTATGTTTTGTTGGATATTCAATTTGAACACTAGGTACAGGAAGGTTCAATTCTCTTGCCGCCTTTAACATTCCTTCGAGAAGTCTTTCTTGCTGTTTGGTCATAAGAAACAAGAACTAATGTGCATATTTAATCCTTTCTCCTCGCAAGCTTTATATACATTTGTCCCTAATTAATACTCATGCCGGAACTTACAGAAGAAGACCTTGAGAAGATGTCTCCTGAGCAAATTGCAGAACTTCAGAAACAAAACTGCATATTCTGCCATATTATTGAAGGAAGAATTCCGGCAAAAAAAGTTTATGAAGATGACAAATGCCTTGCAATTCTTGATATAAATCCAGCTTCAAAAGGGCACATGCTCTTGGTTCCAAAAGAACATCATGTTGTTTTGCAGATGCTTGAAGAAGAAACGATAAGGCACCTTGGAAGAATAACAAAAATGCTTTCCAAAACTGCAATAAGATCTTTGGGTGCAGAAGGAACCAACATTTATGTCGCAAGCGGGGCAATCGCCGGACAAAAAGCCCCTCACGCAATGATTCATATAATTCCAAGAAATGAACATGACCGCATAGCATGTTTTGAACTTCCTGAAAAATCAATTCCAGATTCTGATTTGAAAAAAATGCAGCAGATATTTGCAAAAGTTCTTGGAACAAAAATAGAGCCTGTTGCAGAAAAAATAATAGAAACAAAAAGCGAACCTCAGCAAACCCGCCAAATTTCAATACCGAATTTTTCTTCCCAAAAAAAATACATTACAAGCGAGAAAGCAAAAAGATTCCACGTTGAAAAATGCCCATTCGCAGAAAAAATAACAGGCAAATCAAGAATTTATCTCACTGAAGAGGAAGCAAGAAGAACAAGAGACCCGTGCTCTTGCACAGGAATGATTTCAAAAAAAGGAAGAAAAAAGCAGCTCGAAAAAATAAACATTGACGAGTTGGAGGAAATGTTCGAATGAACTGCATCGAGTGCGAAATGCTTAGGCAGAGAAAAAATTTAATCTACGAAGATGAGTACTCGGCGGCATTCCTTTATGACAAACCGGCAGCGGCCGGGCACATAGTTGTTTTTCCGAAGCAGCATCATCCAATAATTGAAAATATTCCCGACGACATAATGTCAAGTCTTTTTCTTGCTGTGAATAAAATATCGATGACATGTTTTGATGTTTTCAAAGCGCATGGAACAAACATATTAATCAGAAATGGACTTGCAGCAGGTCAAAAAACAACTCACGCAGCAATTCACATCATTCCAAGATTTGAAAATGACGGACTGAATCTGCAGTGGACACCCCTTAAATTTACGGATGACGAGATGACAACAGCAGAACTTAGCCTTAAAGCAGAGATTGAAAAAGAAACTTCTGAGCATTACAAAATTCAGGCGCAGACTGAAAAAGAAGAGATTGCCAAACAGGAAAGACTGCAGCCAAAGGAAGAAATTCCCGAGGAAGAAAATTACATGTTGAAACAATTAGATAGAATGCCTTAAATCAGTAATTTTTCAAGTTCTTTTACATCATTAACAACAAAATCAGGATTTGCCCTCTTCAGCGAAGATTTTGAATTATAACCCCACGTAACTGCAATTATCTTAATTCCTGCTTTTTTGGCAGCATCAATATCTCTCAATTCATCACCAACATAAAGTAATTGAGTTTTATTGATTTTAAACTTCTTGATGATTTTATTAAATATGAAATGCTTTCCAAACAAGGCATTTTCAGAAATAATAAAATCTACGCTTGTTTTTTCTTTTTTGAGAATATTTTTTATTGTTTTCTCTGAGTTTGAACTCATAAT
>JAFGRQ010000022.1 GCA_016935155.1 Candidatus Woesearchaeota archaeon | reverse complement strand
TTTAGAGTTGACATCAATATCACAATACCTCCAACAGCCACAGGGTTCAAAAATGATACAATAACAATCACAGGAGTAAAAGCTTAAGGGACATTGTACATCTTTCTTTTTCAAAAGCTTTATTAAATGAAAATCCTGTATTTCCAGTATGAAGAGGCTATGGACTATATTGGGGGTATTTCTGATATCGTTCTTTACAACCTATGCAATCGGCCTTAGCAGTACAAGCCTGAACAACGAGGTTTTTTTCGAGCCAAACATTGAAGCAACCTACTACTACTCCATATTATTATATAATGTTGAGCCATTGGATGTTCAGGTTTATGTCGTTGATGATTCGTCTGACGGCACCCATCAAAATGTTTCAAGATATTTCACAGCAGAGCCGGAATTCTTTAAGAACGTCGACAAAAGCATACGGCCTTCATTCAAAGTAGTTATGAATCTGCCAAGAGAGTTGAATGAGCCGGGCACTCACAGAGTCAAGATTGGTGTTGTGGAAATGCCGAAGGAGACCGGAGGGTTAAATGTAAGAACGGCCATAGAATCTCTCATTTCAATTCAAGTCCCATACACGGGAAAGTTTTTGAGATATTCTTTTGACATCAAAAGTGTGAACAGAGGAGAACAAATTCCTGTTGCGCTGTCAGTTCATAATCTGGGAATTGAAAAAATAGATGAGTTATATGCAGAAATAAGGGCATTTGACTACAACAAGAACGAAGTTCTATTTGCGAAGACGGAAAAAATTTCTCTCGAAAGCCACCAGGATAATGTTTTGAAGCTAAATATGTCGAGTACAGGATTAATGCCCGGAAACTATGTTGCTGAAGCTAAAATATTTTATGACGGAAAAGAAGCCACAACAGCACAAAATTTCAAAATAGGCAAGCTCGAAATTAATGTGCTGAATCAGACAACAATATTTGTGCCCGGAAAAGTAAATAAATTTTTCATAGAGATTGAAAGCGAGTGGGCAGAAAAAATAAGAGGTGTTTTTGCGGAGGTTACAATCGCGAACGAAGAAACAGCAAAAACAATTTCAAAGGACATATTGGGATTTGAAAGAACAAATTTAGAGGGATTTTATAATGTGCCTGAATTGAGGCCGGGGAAATACAAAATGCTCGTTGTGCTTCACTACGCAGGCGAAAAGAAAATTAAAGAAGTTGACATAACCATCGAAAACGAAAGCAGACTTCCAAAACTGAATGTTTCGCCGCTGCAGGCCGCCTTCTTGGTCGTGATATTGATAATTTTGATAATAAACTTGATTCTATTCACAATTCTAATGAGGAAAAAGAACGAGCATGAAAAAGAAACAAAACCAAAATAATTCAGCAGTCAGAAATGTAATTTTTCTTGTAGCTCTGGCAATATTTGTTGTCTGTTTAACAAGAATTGTGTATTTTGTAAATGAAGAAATGTCGATATACTACATGCGAGAATTTAATGCCACATTTAAGGTTTCGAGAACAGCAGGATTGGCGGCAGATTCGGATACGCTGAATTTTGGAATGGTTCCTCCTGGAGGAACATCCAGAAGAGAAATCATCCTGTATCACGAATACAAAGAACCGCTGAAAGTGAAGATTTACTATTCAGGAAGCATACGGCATGTTTTGTCACCTGCTGAATCATTTTATATAAATCCGGGAGAGGAAGTTAAAATAGGAATAATTGCCTATGGAATTGGAGAGGTAAACACAGAATATTCAGGAAAGATAAAAGTGCTTTATTTAAAACAATGAAAATAAAAAATCCAAAAAAAATCATTGCATCAATACTCCTTGTCTACATCCTTTTGCTGGTTTATTTCACAGCGAGCGAAATTTTGGAAAAACCGAAAATCGCCAAGCAAATTACCGGGAGCTCTGTTGGAATAGTTGGAATTAATTTGGTCTCTCAGTGCAGCATGAATCTTGTTCCGGGATTTAATTTGATTTCAATTTGTGCGAATGCTACAAATTTGTCAGTGGCAAAAATTCTTGAGGATTTGGAAGGAAAATACGAATTTGTTTTGAGGTGGAATACGTCAACACAGGAATTCGACACTTACAGCCCTGAGGCTGAATTCGAAACAAACGGATTTGGTTCTTTTGAACTAAATGAAAGCTATCTGATTTACATGAAGGAGGCCAAAATCCTTACTATTTTGGGGGAAGAATTGGAAGATTTGAATATAAGTCTCATTGAAGAATACAATGCTCCTTCATATCCATACACTTTTACAGGAAATGTAACAAGATACTTGGCAGACATAATCTCTGATGTGGCTTTTTTGTCCAGATGGAACGCATCAAGGCAGGAATTCGACACTTATAGTCCTGAGGCGGCAGAAAATCCATTTTACACCATTCCAAAGGGAGAGGGGCAGTTTATTTACATGATTTATCCTGCTGTTTTGAGCTACAACAAGACAGATTTGCGGAGCTAAATTAGCGTAAAGTATATAACAGCCGAAGGAGAAAACGAGATATAATAAAACAAGGAAAAAATGAAAAAAAGGGTTTTGTTTGTTTTGGCGGTTCTTTTGATTTTGCCTATTGTTTATTCATTAAATCTCGGCGTTGCAAAAGGTTACGTTCTGAATATATCTGGTGTCACCGAAATCGGAAGCAACGTAACAATTTCTGTTGCGGGCTGTACAGGAACTGGATGCAATGCAAATGCAACGGCCGATGCAAATGGATTCTATATAAAATCAAATCTAAACATTCTTCCGGGAGACAATGTTTCAGTAACTGCAAGAAGAGGAGATGCGTTCGGCGCTACATCAACCTTAGCAACAGGAAGCGGAAGTGTTGGAGTTGCAACAATTAATGTGACTCTGTGTCTTGCTCCGCAAAAACCAGTTTTGAATGCGATTGCAGACACTCACGATAACTCTTTAGTCAGCATGTCTTGGACAACTTACAAAGCGGGCGCCGAAAACGACGAATTTGTTTTTGACAGCGAAGCATCAAATACATCTGCCGTAAGTCCGCAAAACAAAACTTTGCTTTCTTATGAAAGCCATACATGGAAAGTAAGAACTTGCGATGGTTCATGCTGTTCTGACTATGCAACAGACACATTCAACATTACCAATTCTCTTCCTGCAGAACCCGTCTTAACTGACGAGTCTGACACAGATAACAACACAGTTGCTTTTGAGTGGGCTCATTCAGGAACAGATGCCGATGGAGATACGATTTATTTTGATTTTAAGATTGATGGGGCTGTTACCAGCAATGTTACATCTCCTTATGAAAAAACTGAACTTTCTTTTGGCAGTCACACCTGGGGAGTCAGGGCCTGCGACGGAATAGCATGCACAGATTTTGCGGAAGATTCGTTCAGTGTGTCGAATGATGCTCCGGCTGCACCAACATTGACTGATCAAGGCCATACTCAGAGTACAGATGTTGATTTTGTTTGGACAAACTCAAGCGATCCGGAAGGAAGTGCAACACACAATGAGTTTCAAATAGCAACAGATTCAACTTATACAACCATAATTCACAGCGACGCGGAAGCGGATTCTCCAAAAAACGTAAGTTTCCTTTCAACTTTTACTCTTTATTATTGGAGAGTTAGGACTTGCGACAGCAGCAATGCCTGCAGCGCTTATTCGGAAGATACTTTTTTTGTGTACAGCTGTGCGGGAACTGCAACCATAGTCTCCGGAGGAAGAAGAACAAAATACATTAACGAAACATGTCTTCCTGATTGGGAATGTACAACGTGGGGAATTTGCACAAACGGATTGAGCACAAGAAACTGCATAGATGCAAATGACTGCGGAATATCAATCCCTGTTTTCTATCAGTTCTGTACCGGACCGATAACAGAAAAACCAGCGCAAACATCAGCAAAACAGGAAAAGCCCGGACTTCCAATAAGCACAGAACAGATGAAAGAAGAAGTGGAAAGTTTCTTCAATAGGCTGATGGGAACTTCATGGTACGTTCCGCTGATTCTTCTTGTGATAATTTTGATTTTGCTTGGAATCATATATTATCAGTACAAGGCATACATTATAAGAGAAATAAAAGTAGACAAGAAGTTAGCAGAGTACATAGAAATCGCTGTTAAGAACGGATTCACAGAAAAACAAATTCGCGAAAAGCTCCTTGAAAATGGATTTGCAGAGGAAGAGATTGAATTTGTAATGAGAAAAATGAACCTGCAAAAGCCAAAAACAAAGATGATAAAGCTAAATTCTGATTGATAGATAAAAATAAACAAATTGCTTAGAGAATTCCATACCACAGAAACAGCAACTTGTTGTATGCCTTTAGCAGCCCTTCTCCGCTTCCCTGTACGATCAAACAATTGCCAACATACGAAACTTTTGACACAGCGTCTGATTTGACATAAATCACTGGTTCGGTTTTCTCTGTTTCACAGCTAATAATCGGCCGGTCTTCGCAGGCAGATGTTACATTTTTTGTGCAGGAAGCCTCGAGGTCAATTCCGTTAAGAACTTTCAAGTATTTTGCAAGGTCTGCAGCCACGACTGCCATGTATGTTAAGTTGTCCTGCGGATTGAATGTAAAGAAGGATTTGTTTATTTCTCTTTCGACAAATTTTTTCACATCGCCTTCAACAACAATATCTCTCACCTCGCTTGGAGCGTATCTGAAATTCGCATTTACTTCAACTCCATATAGGGGGGAAAGCATCTTTGTAAACCAGGAACCTCCCACTTTTTTGAACTCAAAGCCGTTAGAATATTCGGTCTGAATTTTTGGCGCTATTTGCTGCTTGAGAATGGCACCTATTGCAAGGAAAACAATTGTGATGACAAGCAAAAATACGAGAAGATTTTTCAATTCATTTGAATCTTCTTTTTTCTTGCTCTCCTTCCCATCTTTTGCTTTTCTTTTACTTTTCATCAAAAACACCATATATTGAATATTTTAAATAGTCATTCATTGCAAGCATGCTGTACTCATCTGCCGCAAAGACCTTTATGCAGTTGTTATTTATATCAATTCCTGTTTTGTCTGAGTAATCCAAAATCATTATCGGCATCGCGAAGCTGGCATTTTCACATGAAACAACAGGTATGTCATATTTTTCGGATTTTTCAGTTATAGCATATCCTAGTTGTTTCGAAGGATTCGTTTTTGTGAGCGCGTCAACAACCTCAAACCTCAAAAGATCAATTGCCTGAAGCTTTGGCGTCGAATTTGTGTTGGGATTAAATGCGATGATTAACGCATAATTTGACTTAATAGAACTTATCGCCGTTTTGGATACATTGTGTCCGAGAACTTGTTCTGGGAGCAAGTAAAATGAAACTTGTTTTCCTTCAATTTTGGTATTCCACATGCCGTTTTTTGATTTGAATTCATATTTTCCAAAACTATAATCTGCCTCTTCCGGGTTGCTTAAAAAAATCGCTCCAACACTAAAAATCATTATTCCCGCAATGAAGAGGGAGAAGTAAACTCCTGCTTTGTTTTTCGGTTCTTCTCTTGTCTTCCCTTGTTCACCAAACTTTCTAAACTTCTTCATACTAAACTGACAAGTCAGATTGTTTATAAAGTTTATTCATAAAAGCTCAACAGATATCGTCGGGCACATTCATTCTAACCCTTTTAGTTGGTGTTTTGAAATTTTATGATGTAATAAGCCCCCGATGGGAGTTGCACCCACGACCTGCTGCTCTTTGTTTATAAATCAAATATCTTCAATTTGTTCAAATGGCGCGGATTGCTAAAACCCACAATATCGGTAAAGTTCTTGCAGTTTTCGGAGCCATTTATTTGAATGTATTGCTGATTTTTTGTAATTGTGGCTTTAATTCCTTGTTTGTTCAGCAAAGTATGAACTTGACCAAGGAGTTGTTTGCTCAGCATTTGAAGAACAATTCTGATGTAGGGGGTTGAATATGAATTCCTTTTATCAAAGGCAACACAGCCATCTGTATCAAAAATACCCCTTAAACAAGAATTAATCAGCAAATTATTTTTCGAATCGAGAATTTCTTCCGGGATTTTTACAATGTGTGTTTTTTTACCTGCATCCATTTTAAATCTTTTTGTAAGAAGAATATGAAATTCTTTCGAATTGATGGTTAACCTCAAAGCTCCAGAAGACATAGAAATAATTGGATTTGAGTTCGGACTTATTTTTTTAATAATGGGAATTAATCTCTCAACATAGTAATCTTTATCTAGCTTTTTATGTCCGGTAATTTGAACTAAGTAGTTATTTCCATATTTATTTGTAAATCCGTCTCCGATGATGGCTCCAATTAACTCGCACAAATCAGGAGTTAATTCGGTATTAAAATCGAATCTATATTTCGGTTTTATTCTGGAACTTCCTATTTTTCTTCCTCTTTCAAATATGTTTTTGTGTTTTTTGTATGTCGTTTGACCGCCCTTGATTGCTCCCCAGTTTGGATTTTTTAGTTCGAATTTGTCGGAAAATATAGATCTTTCTTGTTCCGGCAGACTAGATGTCAGTTCCAAAAACAATTCATACGGGATTGTTGTTTCTCCGCTCCTAAGTCTTTCCAATCTAGATTTATATATTTTAAACAAAGAACAGATATTTTTCCACGTTTTATATTTTTTTAATAATTTACAAAAAAATAAATTTCTAACATCACTGCTAATGAAACATACGCGTTTCAAAGAAGTTTTTTCTTGAGTTTCTTTCATGTTTCGATCAAAAAATGAAAGCCCCCGGAGAGAGTTGCACTCTCGACCTGCAGCTTACGAAGTTCGGCGCATTGCTGCTCTGCCGCTATAGCTACTAAGCTACGGGGGCACAAAAACAGAAAATAAGATGCTCTTTATAAATTCTTAGTTTCTGTGCTGATGAGGCAAATTTAAAGCTTTTCCAACATTGCTTTCTTAGAATTAAACTTCTGCTGGCATTCAAAACAAACCAGATGTTTCTTTCCTTTCTTGTCTTTAATGTATGTTCCAACTATTTTTTTGAGAAATGTTTCTTGAATAGACTTGCTACAAATCTCACATTTTGACATAAAAATTACAACCAAACAGAACTATATAAAACTGCGCTTGGTCCCCAGGCATTCAAGATTTATCTGTTCTTAAATACATAAAGCATATTCGTTAGTTTCTTGAAAAGGGTGTTTATTTCGCTGATTGCTTCATCAAGTTCAAGAGTTGGAAATCCTTCTTTTATCTCTTCCATTTTGATGTACTGCAGTTTGTACAGCAGCCTCTCCAGGAACTCAAGGTGTTCTTGGATTGTGTGTTCATCTGTGTAAGAACCAAGAGTTATCAGTCTCTCAATCTCTTTCAGACTGGCTCGGTCATAAAATTCCAAATCATAGCCCGCGCACATATCGTGTTCAATTTCCTTTACCGATTTGAAGTCCCCGAACATGCAGACACTATGGTAAATTAAAGATATATACCTTTAGCATATATAATATAAAGAAAATATACTTTCCTTTATTAGCAATATCAGCAATAATTGTGAAAAATCGGCAAAATTAGCCATAACTTTTAAAAACCCCAAATCCCAAACAAGCATTTATGTTCGAAAACATTGAATTTGCACCTTTGCCGGGAAGCATGATGGCGATAAGCCTCTTAGGATTTTTGCTAACTGTTGTTTATAGAGATTCTTTGGAATTAACTTGGACATTTACTTTGGGGCTGTTTTTCTTGATTTTATTTTTGGCTTCTTTTTTGTCTCTGCATTATGGTCCATTGCCAGAACGGGAAGTACCCTGATTTTTATAAGGCACCCGATTCTGAGAGAAAGCTTTAAATTAAGGGGGCAGATTATAAATTTATGAAAAAAACATTCGATAGTGCTTTTGTTTCAGAAATTCTGCAGGAGAAACACAGATATACCAAATTCGGAAAATTCATAAGAAGGGTATTTTCATTCATTAACAAACACAACCCGCATCTGAAGTTAGATGTGAAGTTTAAAGGCATGATGGGTGTGGAAAAGGGAGTAAATATTTATCATTTGTTAAGCCAAGTTCTTGTGCAGAAAATTCCCGGAGATGTTGTTGAACTCGGATGTTATGCAGGACTGACGAGTGTGGTGATGCAAAAAACTCTTGACCAGCACGAAGCGGCAAAACAACTGCACCTTTATGATTCTTTCGAAGGGCTGCCTGAACTGTCTGCAAAAGATGGAAAAATTTCGGATAAGGCAGGTTCAATGAGTGCATCAATGAAACAAGTGATTGGCAATTTCAAAAGATTTAGGGTAAAACTGCCAAAATTGCATCGCGGATGGTTTAGAGACACACTTCCGAACCAGCTCCCAGAAAAAATTTGTTTTGCTCATCTTGATGGGGATCTATATTCTTCAATAAAAGAAAGTTTAACTTATGTTTATCCGAGACTTTCGAAAGGGGCAGTGGTTGTGATTGATGATTATTGTGACAATAGTGTGATTGATGTTAAGGATGTGTTTCCTGGAGTAAAAAAAGCGTGCGACGAATTTTTTAGGGACAAAGAAGAAAAAGTAAGCGTTCTTTCTGCAGGAGATTTCCCTCAAGGTTATTTTAGGAAGGAATAATTAAAAAAATCAAATTCTAAAATCCTTTCTTGGCTTCTTTTATTGCGGATGGTGCTCCACCGCCGTGCCATGTCAATCTTGGTCTAACTTTCATTGGATACATCCTTTCGTTTGTATCATCAAATACGATTGCAGAACCTTTGTCTCCTGGCAAATTATCCAATTGCTGAACAAGTCCTTCTCTCATATAACTCTGCATTAATGTTCCAAGAGCATCAACATCAATTTTTGCAGTTATTCTGTGTGCAATGACTGTGTCTGCCTGGGTTAAAACATCTGAATGTATTTTTCCCGGCTGCTGTGTTGCCAAAATAAGAGAAATTCCCGGCTGCCTTCCTTCTCTGAGGATGGTGATTAGAGAAGCAGTTGCTGCTGTTTTTCCAACCGCCGGCAAAAATTCATGCGCTTCATCAATGACCAGCCAAACCATAGGAAATTCTTGTTCTTTCTTTTTTTCTTCTCCAAAATAATGGATTGCCTGATGTATGTCTTCATACTCTTCGTATTTTCTCGCAATCATTCTTTCAACGAATAATTTTTGTGCAATCAACCCAATTGCAAGGGATTTAACTCCCCAACCGCCGGCCATTGTTGCATAAGCAGACATGTCAAGAACAGTAACTTGTCCTCCTTTTACTAAATCTTTTATTTCTGTTCCTTTTGTATCAAACAATCCCCAAGTTTTTGCACTAATGAACAAATTTGAAACAGCATCTTTGACGTGGGCCTGACTGCCCTTCTCTTTTGTAATTTCTTTTATTATGTCATCAATTGAGTAATTTTTCCCGTCTTCTTTCAAATTTGAAATTATTTTTTGTATCAAAACGCCCATTTCAGAAAATTGATCTATTTCAAAAGTCAGGCACCAGTCAACGCTGTCCAATTCATTTGGTCTTATGGAGAACGGAAAATCTGTCGGGAGTCCTTTTTCTTTGTATTCTTTGTAGTATCCGGTTGGTGTGTAAATTTTTATATCCAATCCTTTTCCTTCAAGTCCCCATTCCTTAAGTAAAATTTCATCAGTCGTGTTCCTATACCTCATTGTCCAATAAATTCCCATTGTGTCGAGGAGAACGACAGAGAGATTTTCTTTAATTTCTGAAGGTAGGTCAGAAACGCCTTCAGAAATAACTCCCATTGTGTATGATTTTCCAGAACCTCTTTTTCCCACAACGAGAACTACGTGAGCCTGCGTTACATCAAGATAAATGCTGTTCGACAGCGAAGTAACCTGCCCCATCTTAACGTACTGTTTTCCAAGAAAGACAGCACCTTTTGTTCCGAGTCTTTCACGCTCTTTTTTGGCCCGGCCAATTATGACATCAAACGCCATGTTCTTTATAAGATAGAAAATGCATTATAAACCTTTCTAAGTCAATTTGTCGTTGTGCCGTCATTCTGCGAGGCATTAAATCTCGCATCTTAAAATGAGCGAAAGGGGACGCTCAACAGCGAAGCTGTGCACAGCGCAACTTCTCAGCATCAGCTGAGATAGACGAGACTTTGTCTCGGCGTTTTGTTGCGATTGTGCCCTACGGGACTTTCGCGATTTGTGGGTGTTGTGTCAGCAAATGCAGAGCCGACGGCACAACAAGAGCAATCAACCCCTTCACAACGTTTATAAAACACGCAAACGGCACTTTAATTCATGAAAGAATTGACAGCATTTGACATTTCAAATTTGGTTAAAGAAGCGTCTTTTTTGGTAGGCGGAAAAGTCGACAATGTTTATCAAACTGAGCAAAAGGATTTGTATCTGCAAATTTATGTCAGGGACAAACCAAAACAGCTGCTGAGAATATTGGCCGGAAAATGCTTTTACTTAGTTTCAAAGAGACCCGAATTTCCTGAAAATCCGCAAAGACTATGCACTTTTCTGAGAAAGCACATTGGAGATTCAAAAATCGTTTCGCTTGAGCAAGTCGGCTATGAAAGAATAATAAAAATTGTCTTGGATGCTAAAGGAACAGTATGTGAAATTTTTGCAGAGTTTTTCGGAAAAGGAAACCTCATTGTAGCCAAAGAAGGTAAAATTTTAGCGGTTTCAGAAGAACAAGTTTGGGCGGACAGGTTGTTAAAAGCAGGAGAACTTTACATTTATCCTCAAAAACAAGACACGAAAGAGATGTTCGAAAAGCAAAAACAGAAAGGAACAGCAATAACCATGAAAGAGATTGAGGAAGAGTTCTCAAAAGGACAGGTTGCAGTAAAAACAAAAGTAAAAAACAAAGAACTTGGAAAAATTGAAGTAACAATAAGCAAACAGGAAAAACATTTGACAGAAATTGAAAAGGAATCTGAACTAAACAAAAAGAAAGGAGATTTAATCTATGTAAACTACGAGGAATTGAAGGAACTATTCGAGGAGGCAAGCAAAATAAAAGGAAAGTCAGAAGAAGAACTCAAAATCAAACTAAAAAAATACAAAATATTCAAGGGCACGAAAGACGGGAGCCTGGTTGTTGATTTATGAACAAATTTCTTGAAAGATACAAAGAATTGGGACATGACATTGTTCCAGAGGAAGTAAAAACGGTTCGTGCAATAAGAATAAACACGCTTAAAATAGACGTGCAGGAATTGATAGACCGAATGAGCAAAGAAGGTGTTAAGCTCACCAAAATTCCTTTTTTGGATTTTGGATATCACGTGGATTCTCCAAATTTTTCAGTTGGCGCAGCACCAGAAGCTTTGCAAGGGTATTATTATGTCCAAGAAGCGGCAGCGCAAATTCCTGTGCAGGTTCTCGCTCCTAAAAAAACAGATTTGGTTTTGGACATGTCTGCAGCTCCTGGCGGCAAAACAACACAAATAGCGCAATATATGGAAAATCAAGGAGTTCTTGTTGCTATCGACAGCAACTCATCAAGATTAATTTCTTTGAGAAACAACATCGAACGTTTAGGAGTAACAAACACAATTATTTATCAAAAAGATGCACAGTTTATATTCGATTTTGGAGTTGAATTTGATAAAATACTTTTAGATGCTCCGTGTTCCGGAAATTTTTGCATAGATGAAAATTGGTTTAACAAAAGAAGCATTGAAGATGTAAAAGAATCTGCAAAAATGCAGAAAAAATTGATACGTGCTGCAGCTTCTGTTTTAAAAAAAGGAGGAACGCTGGTGTATTCTACATGTTCATTGGAACCGGAAGAAGACGAGTTTGTCGTTGACTGGTTTTTGAAAGAACATCCCGAAATGAAAATAGAGGAAACAGGACTCAAAGCAGGAGAACAGGGGCTTACAGAGGCATTAGGAACCAAATTAAACCCGGAATTAAGGCTGTGCAGGAGATTCTGGCCGGAAAGAACAAAAACGCAAGGTTTTTTTATAGCTAAGTTAAGGAGAATATCATAAAATGAAAATAAAAAATGAATTTATGTATGTTTTTGATGCATTCATGAAATATGCATCATTCTTTGGAAGTTTTTTCTTCATTGTTTTTGTATTTTTGT